>CAYHJX010000001.1:0-16998 GCA_964357005.1 uncultured Candidatus Saccharibacteria bacterium
AACAAGGACCTACCGCGCCCTACAGGGCGTGAAGGAGAGCGTACATGAATCCGCTTCAGCTTTTCGCAACGCTTCTTCTCGAGGCCATGGTGGCTGGCGTCATGCGGTTCGTCCGGTTTCTCTTCGGTCCTCGTGGCGCGGTCCGCGCCTGGGAGTATGCGCAGGCGCTCGCAATTATCCTGTTGGTCGCCGGAGGGATTGTCCTCGGCGGCATCGTGGTCGCGGGATTCCTTGGCTATCAGGGGTATGTCTCGGAGGCGCGGACAGTCCTTGTCCTTGCCCTCTGGGCTGGGCTCCCGGCGCTCATCGTCCTCTTCGGAGGTATCGGGTTTGCCGCAGACCTTCTCGTGAACGGCCTTGCGGCAAGGCCGAAGAAGGAAGATGCCAAGGAGATTTTCCGGGGGTTTCTCGGGATCCCTCTCTGGCTTCTCGTTGTGGCCGAGGTGATGCTCGTTGTCGGCGTATACGCGCCGATGGCGGCTCTCGTTGTGGGGCCCCTTGGCGCGATGGGGATTCTTCTCCTTTCTCTCATCCGGAAGTGGAAGTTCACGTTCGGGTGGGAGTTCGCGAGCGCGGTCCAGATCGTGTTCATCACCTATGCGATTCTCGCGTCAGTGCCATCGAGTTTCTGGCGGGCGACGGTTGGCGAGAACCTCCGTCCCCACATTTCGCTTGCATGGGCAGTGCCCGTGGATGAGCGCGAGCTCGACGAGGCCTACCAGGACGTCGCGGCTAAGAAAGCGACGCTCGCGAATGAGGAGTTGAACGCGCTTCACGTTAGGATCAGAAGTGCGCGCACCAGGGAGGAGATCGCGGACGCCGAGCGACATCTCGCTCTCTGGGAGCAGAAGTACGTGACCAGCAGCATCAAGGATGGTTTCGAACGGCTCCGAGGCGTCGCGTCGAAGTAAACTCGAATGTTCTTCAAAGGAGGGAGCGAAACAAACGGTCAGCCGGCAACGGTTGACCGTTTCACTATTTTCCTTAACAATAATAAGTAATGGCCGAAAAACAAGAGACAAAAAAAGAGGATAGAAAGGAATCTGAAAAAGCCGAAGAAAAAAAAGACGCCAAGACACCTGAAGAAAAACGGTCGTGGTTTATGAAAAGGGTTGACGCCACGGCGTCGCGCGCCCAGGAGATTTTAGGGAGCGACGGCGGAACTCCCGAAAATCAGGAAAAGAAAAAAGAGGCGTCAAAAGCGCTCGGCACTATAACATTCGGAGGAAAAATGCTTTTTTTCGGTATTTTAGGAGCGTTGAGTTTGGCTGCGGGAACTTTTTTTCTTTCAATGAAAAAGTTTCTTGACAAGGAAAAAGCATGGACAGCGGGGATTAATTTTTCTTTGGGTAAAGCAGGAAAATAGAGATGGCTCGTTTTTCACTCTTCACATCACTCTTTAGGATAAAAAATAGGACGACAATGGATATTGATCAATTCCTCAAAACAAACATCGTTGATCTCGCTGGCCTTTCCGGTGCACCAGAAGACGTAAAGCGGGATTTTCTTGCGAAAGCGTCAGAGCTTGTTCTTACCGCGATTGTTGATCGTATTGACTCCGAGCTCGACGAATCGAAGAAAGAAGAGTTCTACCGGATATTTCGCGAGGGCGCAAAAAATGAAGACATGCAGGCGTTTCTCAAGGCAAACGTGCCGAATTTCGAAGAAATTGTCGGCGAAGAAACCGGCCGCGTCAAAGTCGCGCTTGTAAAAGCCGCCCAAGAACTCAATAAATCTTCTGTATAGCGTTTTGTAGCCGTTTGCTCGCATATCCGGCAACTATTTCCTATCCCCCATTCATCCACCAACCCGTATACAGACAACCCGTATACATTTATCCTCCGCTATAGCGTATAATAGACGTACTACATCTTTTTTAAAAAAGATAGCAAAACATAGTAAATGTATATGAATCTGGTCCATTGGAAAAAAGATGAAATTTTTCGCGCAATACTCGCCTCAGTCGGTGTTGTCGGCATTGTTTTGGCGGCGGCTACAGTGCCGAACGCGGCACTTTTCCTGAAACCGTTGGTATCAAAAAAGAGCAGCAAATCAATTCGGCAACGCTCTCTTGAAGAGTCCTTACGCCGACTTATGCGCCAAAGGATTACGGAATTTGTCGTTCAGAATGGCAAGACCTTTTTACGGGTTACCGAAAAAGGGCGAAAGAGAATGAAGCGGTTTGAATTTGCGGAGATGAGGCTCGATATCCCGCGCGCGTGGCGAGGAATATGGACTGTAATTCTTTTTGATATACCGGAGTATCAAAAAACAGCCCGTGATGCATTGAGGAGAAAGCTGAAAGAGCTCGGATGTTTTCAGTATCATCGGAGCGTATTCGTCCACCCGAGTTCTTGTGAGGATGATATTGATTTCGTTGTGGAATTCTTCCAAGTGTCACGGTTCGTAATTCGCTTTGAGACGAATTCGCTTGGGAATCAAGAATACCGCGCGCGTCGGTTTTTCGGACTGAAGTAGTAAAGCGTACGATTAAGGATGTGACCACATCTATCCCCCGCTATAGCGGAGGATGGATGTGAGGTATGATACGAGATATGTATGGAATGATACCGTCTTACGCTTGCCCTGTTTGAGTATTCTATGTCTTGTTGAGTTGCATAAGAAGCGCTTTCCATTCCTCGATCCCGAGCTCTTGCGGCCGGGAATTTTTGTGTATGCCCGCGTGCTCAAACGTCTCGGGCGGCACAATGCGCTTGAGTGAAGAAGAAAGCATTTTCCGCTTGTGTAAAAAAGCTGCATGCGCAAGTGCAAAAAATTTTTCAGGCGCTACACTATTTTTCCTAAAAAATCCATCCGAGATATCGGAAATGCGGATAATTGCAGAATCAACATCCGGCTTGGGTGAGAAACATTCCCGCGGAACGCGCTTTATGATTTCTACTTTCCCGAATGCTTGAATAGAGATCGCGAGCATATTCATGTTGGGCGGCCGCGTGGCCGCGCGTCGGGCAACCTCCTTTTGAACCGTAAAAACAATTGTTTTTGGCCGCGGCGGCGACTCGAGAAAATAGCGGAAAAGGCGAGATGTGAGATAGTATGGAATGTTTGAAACAACCAAAGATCGTTCAAGATTCCGAAACTGTTTTTTCGGAAGTTTTAGAATATCTCCCTCAATCACCTCTGCGTTTGTAATCCCCTCTTTTGCGAGTATTTCGCGGAGGTTTTGGGCGAGCGCTTCATCTTTTTCTATAGCAATGACCTGTTGTGCCGCGGCTGCGAGCGGGCGCGTGAGCGCGCCCGCGCCCGGTCCGATTTCAATAACCGTGTCGTTTTTTGAAATGGCGGCGGTTTTTACCATGGTATCTGCAACCCAGCGGCAGCGGAGAAAGTTTTGGCCAAGGGATTTCTTTGCGCCCTTTTGGAAAGTTGTTCTTAACATATTTCCACGATCGTATACGGATGTTAATTTTTAGGGAGTGAGGATTTAAATTCAATCAATTGTTACTTCTTCGATTTCCGATTCCGACACGCGGATAAGGTCTTCCGGAATTTCTGATAAAAATCGGGACGGCGGATTTACCTCGATGCTGCCGAAGCGCATGCGCCGAAGCGCAAACGACAAAAACACTTTTTCTTTTGCGCGTGTAAGCCCGACATAGCAAAGCCGTCGTTCTTCTTCGAGATCCCGCGGAGAAAAAAGCGACTTTGAGTGAGGGAATATTCCTTCTTCAAGGCCCACGAGAAACACAATCGGGAACTCAAGCCCCTTTGCCGCGTGAACTGTCATCATTTTGATTGCAGCGTTCGGCGCTTCCTTGGTATCTGCTTCGGTAATGAGCGCGGCGTCCTCCAGGAGCTTTTGAATCCCCTCGAGCGGCGCGAGATCGTTATACCGCGCGGCAAGAGACACGAATTCTTCGGTGTTTTCCCACCGCTCGTCAGCATTGGTCGTTCCGTCTTCAAGATATTCTTTATAGCGTATTTTTTTCAGAAGATACTTGATGCCGTCTGACGGCTTTCGTTCTGCAAGCGCAGAGCGGAGGTCCTCCATGAGGGCGTCAAACCGGTTGAGCGCCGGGTCGTGTTTTGAAGGCGGAGTCGAACCTCCTTTGGTATGTTGTGCCAGGTAGGAGAGAAACGCTGCTTTTCCTATGCCCCGGGCAGGCGTATTAATAATCCGTTTGAGCGAAACGCGATCGTCCGGATTTGTGCAGACGCGAAGATATGCAAGAATATCCTTTATCTCTTTTCGCTCATAGAATTTAATGCCGCCGATAATGGCATAGGGGATGTTTTCTTCAAGGAGCGCTTCTTCAAGCGCGCGCGACTGCGCATTGGTGCGGTATAGAATCGCTATGTCAGATACGCGCTTTCCCTCGCGGAGGAGATGCTGGATGGCGCGGGAAACAAATTCTGCTTCGCCTCGTTCGTCTTCTGTTGCATGAAGCTCGATAGGGTCGCCCCCTTCTTTTTTTGTCCAGAGCCGCTTTTCTTTCTGAAGCGTATTTTTCGAAATAACGCCGCGCGCGGCATCAAGGATTGTCTGGGTCGAGCGGTAGTTTTCATCAAGGACAACGATTTTTGCATTCGGCCAGTCCTTTTCAAAATGGAGAATGTTTCGGAAGTCAGCCCCCCGGAATCCGTATATCGCCTGCGCATCATCGCCCACAACCGCGATATTCCCGTGTTTTCCGGCAAGGTATGTGATGAGGACATACTGCGCGTGGTTTGTATCCTGATATTCATCAACGTGGATATAGAGAAACTGTTCTTGGTAGCTTCCAAGGATCGCGGAGTGCTTCTCAAAGAGAGCAGAAAGATTTGTGAGAAGGCCGTCAAAGTCCATGCCGTTCGATTCTTTGAGCCGTCGTTCGTATGCCTCGTAGACCCGATGGACTGTTTTCGGAAACATGTCTGTGAGGCCGGTTTCGTCCGCGTAGCGCTCTGGCGCCACAAGCTCGTTTTTGAGACCTGAAATAATCGTCCGAATCATTCCCGGCGGGAATTGTTTGGTATTGATATTTGCTTCTTTCATCACTTCTTTGATGATGCCGAGCGCGTCATCCTCGTCAAATATGGAAAAGTGGGGCGAGTAGCCGAGTTTTGGCGCATGAGCGCGGAGGATTCGGACGGCAAAGGAATGGAAGGTGCCGATAAATAATCGGTTAAAATCGTTAAATCCGTTGAAGACGTTAAAATTGTTTTGAACGATTCTACCGTTTCGAACGGCTCTATCGTCTTTAACGAGTTGAACGATCCGTTCCCTCATTTCCCCCGCGGCTTTGTTGGTGAAGGTAAGCGCAAGAATCCGTTCCGGAGGCACGCCGGCCGCCAAAAGATGCGCGATACGCGCGGTAAGCGTCTTTGTTTTCCCGGAGCCGGGCCCCGCAAGAATCAAAAGAGGGCCGTCTATTGTTTTGACCGCCTCTTTTTGCCGCTCGTTCAGTTCGTCGTATATGCTATTTTTCATCGTACGTACGCCGGGATTGTACCACAGAGGCATGATCCTTGGGAGGACATGGTGTGGATTCACGTGCTTGACCCCCACTGGGCGTCTGGGTATGGTATTGGTGTGGCGAAGAAAATATACTTTTAGTTTTGATAAAATGGCTTATATACGCTATTTTTTATTGTTGAATGCTATAGGTAAGCCGTTTTTCACCCAACTCCATTAGTACGAAACAAGACAAGAATTCTTTAGGCGGCACCACTGGATTTTTGCAGTCGCCGCATAAAGACGAATATAAAAAAATCAGCATATCTAAGCCCTTCTTCGGAAGAGGAGGAGATGCTATTCCCATTGGCTTGGTTCTCTCATTAATCTTGGTTATTGTTGCATTTCCCACCCGGGCGGGCATTATCTCGAGCATTATCGGGTTTTTTTCCGGAGGGAGCGAAATTCAGCAGGTTTCCGCGCATAGCTACTCGCCAATAGATGACGAAATTCTCATGCCTCTTCTTGGCGGCAATAAGGCATTGGTGACCGGCGTGGGCGGCGGCGATGAAAGCGGGTTTTCCACCCCGCTTCCCGTAACCCAGGATAGCGCCCTTGTCGCGTTTCAAAATCCAGCAGGCACGCTCCCGCCAGAAGGCAACTCCCAAGGGAACATTTTCGTCTACACGGTAAAAAAGGGCGACACGCCGTCAAAAATTGCGGAAACATTCGGCATAACGTTAAACACGCTTCTCTGGGCAAACGACATAAAAAACAGTTCTTCAATACAAGTCGGCGACGAACTTATTATTCTTCCGATTTCCGGAGTCCAGTATACGGTAAAGAAAGGCGACACCATTGATTCTATTGCAAAGAAATTCAAGGGCGATGCCGCGGAAATCATGAGCTTTAACGGCCTTGCGGTAAACGAATCGCTTGAGCCCGGGACAGCGCTCATTATCCCGGACGGCGAAATGGCGTCACCTCCTTCCCAGCCCGGCCGAGCACAACCGTCGCGGTTTGCAGGACTCCCGAGCTATATCGGATATTATCTGCGCCCCATTCTCGGCGGCCGAAAAACGCAGGGCATTCACGGGTATAACGGCGTTGATGTTGCAACATCGTGCGGAGAGCCGGTCTACGCATCTGCCGCGGGGTCAGTCATTATTTCGCGGCGAGCCGGATGGAACAGCGGGTATGGCGAATATGTTGTTCTCTCCCATCAGAATTTTACGCAGACGCTCTATGCGCATCTTTCACAGGTTTTTGTTTCGCCCGGGCAAACGGTTTCCCAGGGTTCAATTGTCGGCCTCGTGGGATCAACCGGCCGGTCAACGGGATGCCATGTTCATTTTGAAGTGCGCGGAGCGCGGAATCCGTTTTAAATAAATTTCGATATTACACTCTACCAATTTCCTATTCCCAATTCGGAATTCGTTTTTTATTCCTGTTTTGGCCGATACTGGAGCGCTTCGGCAATGTGATTTTCAAGAATGTCGTCTGATCCAGCAAGATCCGCGATTGTCCGTGATAATTTGAGCACGCGGTGGTACGCCCGCGCAGACAGCCCGAATCGTTCGTGTGCCCGGCGCATGACTGTTTTGAGGGCGTCGGGAAGAGCAATGTGCGTTTTGATGTCCTGGAGGCCCATTTGGGCATTGACCGTGATTCCGGTTCCGGAAAACCGCCGCGCCTGAACGCTCCGCGCGCGGATCACGGATTCGCGCGCGGAGAGAGACGGCTCCGCATCGCCGCCGGAAAGTTTTTCAAATTCAACCGGCGCGGTTTCAATATGGATGTCAATCCGGTCGAGCATGGGGCCGGAGATTTTTTTCCGGTATTTCATAACCGCGGCAGCAGAACAAATGCATGGTTTTGCCGGGTTGCCGTAATTTCCGCATGGGCAGGGATTCATCGCGGCAACAAGCATAAAGTGCGCGGGAAATGTTTCGGTGCCCCGGGCGCGTGCGACCGTGATTTTTCGCTCCTCGAGGGGCTCCCGCAGTGACTCAATGACACGGCGGTCAAATTCCGGGAACTCGTCAAGAAACAGGACGCCGTAATGCGCGAGCGTTGCCTCACCGGGCCGCGGGTTTGTCCCCCCGCCGATGATTGAAACATGGGACGATGTATGGTGCGGATTTCGAAACGGCGGATGGAGCACAAACGGTTCTTCGTCCGACAAAAGTCCTGCGACGCTGTAAATTTTCGTCACTTCTAAGGACTCGGCAGGAGAAAGTTCCGGGAGAATCGACGGAAGGGCTTTTGCAAGGATTGTTTTTCCTCCGCCCGGCGGGCCTGTCATCAAGATGTTATGCCCGCCCGCGGCCGCAACCGTGAGCGCGCGCTTTGCTTTTTCCTGGCCTTTGATGTCGCGGAAATCAACGGAGAATTTCAGCGCGGGCAGATCGGCGGAAGACGACGTCGGCTCTATCGCGCGCCGCCCTTCGAGAAAATCAATGAGCTCCATGAGGCTTGAGACCTCGATCACGCGAAGACCCTCGATGCGGGACGCTTCTTTGCCCGTTCCTTTGGGGACAATAAGATCCCGGAATCCGACTCCTTTTGCGATTGCCGCGATCGGGAGGACTCCCGAAATTTTTCGTATGGATCCGTCAAGCCCGAGTTCTCCCACAAACAATTTGCCTCCGGGGTCAAATGAGATTTGTCCGGAGGCAAGGAGGTATCCGAGGGCGATCGGAACGTCAAATGCCGGCCCTTCTTTTTTGACGTCTGCGGGCGCAAGGTTTACGATGACGCGCTGGCTTTTTTTGTGCGGCGGGAGCGCGCCGAGGTTTTTTATCGCGGCCGAAATCCGTTCGCGCGCCTCCTGAATCTCTTTGTCCGCAAGCCCGACAATCGAAAAAATATGGAGTCCGGGAGAGATGTCGACTTCGACCGAAACCGGAGTTCCGTGAATTCCTGTTATTTGTCCTGAATAAAGCGTAACCGCCATCGTGGTCCCTCCCGTTACCGATAGATTGTACGTTGACGCGAGCCGATTCCTATCGGGCGTGTTCCATATCGTATTCCGCAGCAGGATTTGCCCGGAGGCGGTCAATCGGGATGGGCTTGCCGCACGCTTTGCACGCGCCGTAGGTTTTTTGTGCGATCAGATCAAGCGCTTTGTGGACTTCGAGAAGGCGCGATTCAAGGCTGTGCTCTTCGGCAAGCCGGGTTTCATATTCCTCGATTTCGTCCTGTTCGACTTCCCGGTCGGAAGACGAGCTTGTTTCGACAACTTCAAATTTCGGGAATCGCGCGTGCCAGTCGCCCCGCACTTTGGGGTCAGGGTCTGCAATGGACTGCAATTCAGCGACCAGAAGATCGCGTTCTTTTTCGAGGAGTCCCTTTAGTTCGTGGAGGAGGGTCGCATCCATACCCGGTAGTAGACTTCGGCTGTTCCGACGATACGTCGTGGCAAAGTCCTTACAAATTGATTGTATAAAAAATGCTTATTGCAGTATGCCTGTCAGTACCGACAGCGGATTTTTGAGCCGAAGTGTTACTACCGGGCATAGTGGAAAAAGTGTATCACACTCTGGTTTCCCCGCAAGGGGGTTAGATAGCATCAAATAGGCGTTCGATGATCCGTTCCATTGATTCGCGGCTCGTGGCAACAACAAGGTATTTTCCTGACGGGAACACCATATAGGCAATGCCGCGTTTTGAGTCGCCGGGAAAAAGCAGAAATCGGTAGGTGGTATTCCGGTACGTGTAGTCCTCGAAAAGCCCCGGCTCGGGAATGACCCGCGAAAGAAAGAGCGGCTCGAAATCCTGATAGAGCACTTCCTCGTTTCGCCTGAGTGAGTCAAGAACGCGGTCAGGGTCGTTTGTTTTCGTCGCAAACCCGAGTTCCGGCCCGGCCGCGCCGTAATAGGCAAATATCATAAGAGGCGATTCTGTCGGAGCGGGGAGGGTTACTATGTCGAGAAGCGAAAAAAGGTCGCGAAGTATTCCGTAGCGGTCGCCTGTTTCTTCCTTGAGAATAAGAATGATCCGTTTAACTGACCCCGTCCGTTCGCTTTGGGAAACGGCTGCCGCAAGCGTTTCGGCAAAAGCCGATTTGTTTTCGGCGGTAACCGTGAGGGTCTGCGTTGTTTCTGTTCCGAAAAACGGAGGCGGCGGATCCGGAAGCGTGATCGGAGGCGGTGTCACGGGAAAAAGAATTGATCGATAGGCGCGAAGCGCGTATGCTGCGGCGCCGAGAATAAGGACAGCAATAATGAGAATAGTTATGACAGACGGCGATGACCGGCGGGATGGCTGCGGTATTGACGACGGTGGACGCTCTGGTTGGGACGGAGTCCGCACGGCTTCTTCAGCAAGGTCAGATGCCATGGTCCGAATCTGGTATTTTTTTTCCTCGCGAACAGGCGCCGCTTCGTCGGGCGCACTGCTCGTTGGGATTTTTGGTTCCTCCTCCATGGAATGGGTATGACGTTAGCGGCCGCGTCTATATCCCGAGTTATTCCGCGGCCCGTTCGTTCGTTGTCTCTCCTCATGCCCCCGCGCGCGTTCTTCGTCGGTATAGCGGTCAGGCACGTCTTTTAAGGAAAGATTGATGCGTCCCTGCTCGTCAATGTTTTTTATCTTTACCGGGACGATATCACCTATATTCACTATATCAGTAACTTTTTCCACTCGCCACGGTGCAAGCTCGGAGATATGAATGAGCCCTTCTTGTTTTGGTCCGATCTCGACAAACGCGCCAAAATCAAGGAGCCGCGACACGCGTCCTTCGGCAAGCTCTCCCGGTTTGAATTCGCGCGTCACCTGCTTCACAAGGGAAATCGCTTTTTTCATCCCTTCTTCTTGCGCAGACGTGATGAATACCGATCCGTCGTCTTCAATGTCAATTTGCGCGCCGGTCTGCGCGATGATATCGTTAATCACTTTTCCGCCCGGGCCGATCAACGCCCCGATTTTTTCAACGCTTATTTTAAGCGTGGTCACGCGAGGCGCCCAGGGGCTTAATTCCTCGCGCGGGCGCGCAATGGTGCGCTCAATCACGTCAAGGATTTTCATCCGCGCAGTATGCGCGTCGCGGAGCGTCGCGCGGATAATATCCATGGTAAGCCCCTCGATTTTTACATCGAGCTGGACCGCCGTAATGCCGTCTCGGGTTCCCGCGACTTTAAAATCCATGTCGCCGTGGTGGTCTTCAGCGCCTTGGAGGTCAGTGAGCACTTTATACTCCCCTTTCTCGTTTTGCATAAGTCCCATCGCGGCGCCGGCAACTGGTTTTTTGATTGGCACGCCGCCATCCATCAAGGCAAGCGTGGAGCCCGAAACCGCGGCCATGGACGTTGAGCCGTTTGACGAAAGAATTTCGGACACAAGCCGGATCGTATACGGAAATTCATCTTTTGGCGGAATCATCGGAAAAAGCGCGCGCCCCGCAAGGGCGCCGTGCCCGATTTCGCGCCGTCCCGGCCCACGCATGGGCTTTGTTTCGCCGGTTGAGTAGGGCGGGAAATTATAGTGATGCAAGAATCGCTTTTTCGTCCGTATTTCCATGCCTTCAATGATTTGTTCGTCTCCCGGAGCGCCCAGGGTAAGCGTGGTAAGCGCATGCGTTTCGCCGCGCATAAAGAGGCCGGATCCGTGAATACGGGGAAGAACGCCGACAGCGGCGGAAAGCGCGCGTATTTCATCTGGTTTCCGTCCGTCGGGCCGTTCTCCCTTTTTGATGATTCGCTCGTGGACAATCTCGTCTATTTCGTCTTCAAACGCCATATCAAGCGCCGCTTGGTGTGCGTGTTCGGGAAACGCCTCAAGTGCGCGAAGGGCCCAATCCTTTTTCACGCTCTCAAGCAACTCCTTCATTATTTTTTTATCTTTTTGGTACACGGCATCCTCGATCCTGCGGGAAAATTCCGAATGGAGAAGATCAGAAAGCTGCGGCGCTGGTTCCATTACTGCGACGCTCATTTTTCTCTTCCCGTTTTCACTGATAATCTTTTTTTGGAAATCAATGAGGTCCTGCACGAACGAAAATCCCCATTCGATTGCTTTAGCGCATACGTCTTCGGTGATTTCGTTTGCGCCCGCCTCCATCATATTAATGCGCTCGCGCGTGCCGGAGACGACAAGGTCAAGATCCGAAAGCTCCCGCTCGGCATATGTCGGGTTCAGAATGAATTCATTGTCTTTTCTTCCCACGCGGATTCCAGCGACCGGCCCGTCCCAGGGGATATCCGAGAGTCCGAGCGCGAGCGACGCCGCAAGAATCGCGCAAATATCCGGGTCATGCGTTTCGTCAACCGAGAGCGCGGTAATCACAACCTGGATTTCATTTCTCATCCGGTAGTCAAAGCGGGGCCGCAGGGTCCGGTCAACAAGGCGCATCACCAAAATCGCCTCTTCCGACGGCCGGGTTTCTCGTTTGACGAACCGCGAGCCGAGAATTTTTCCGGTCGCGTAAAACTTCTCTTCGTAGTCAACCGTAAGCGGGAAAAAGTCGCCGCCTTCGCGCGCATTCGGATTCATGGTCGCGGTCGCAAGAACCACCGTATCGCCAAGGCGCACAAACACAGAGCCGTTTGCTTGTTCGGCCCAATTATTGAGCGTGACGGTAAATGTTTTTCCGCCAAGCTCGTGGGTATATATTTTTTCTTTCACTTTTCTTGATGCTTCGGAAGGTCGCCTGAAAGAGCGGTGATACTCTAATCATTCATGTCCGGAAACGAATATGCTCGCGTCGGGAAATGAATGATGTATCGCTTCTCTGCTCTTGTATGGTGCTGCCCTTCCGAATGCGTTATGGCTGCGCAGTTAGCGCATCCGTATTAAATATTTTTTTGGATCTTCTCCTAAGTCCGTAAAATCGTCTGCTGATTCTTGGAGTTTCTGGGAGGTGGAACGCGCAAATGCGAGAATCTCGACCTGCACCCCTTTTGATTTCAAAAATTCAACAAGCGGAATAAAATCGCCGTCTCCGGTCACCAAAATAATCGCGTCGTTTGATTCTGCAAGGCGGACCGCATCAACTGCCATCCCAACGTCCCAATCCGCTTTTTTCGTGCCGCCCGGAAACACCTGCAAATCTTTTATCCGGGTTTCAATCCCCATTTTGATGAGGGCTTCGAGAAACGCTTTTTCTTCCCCGGATTCTGTCTTGATGACATATCCGATGGCGCGGACAAGTTCGCGGCCCGCGACTGCTGTTTTTAGCACCTCTTTGAAGTTCACCCGCGCGCCAAACATGTGCTTTGCCGAGTGATACATGTTTTGTACGTCGATCAATACCGCGACGCGCTGGGCTTTATGTCTGATGATTGCCATTTATCGTTTGATGCCGAGTTTTTTGATGAGGCGGTTGTAGCGGCGAACATTTTCTTCTTTGAGGTAGTCAAGAAGTTTTTTTCGCTGGGCAACCATGCCTAACAATCCCCGCCTTGAGTGGTTGTCCTTGGGATTTTTTTTCAAGTGGTCAGTGAGGCGGCCGATTTCTTCAGTCAATACCGCGGCCTGGACATCCGCAGAGCCAGTATCTGTCTCGTGAACCTGGTATTTTTCAATGACTTTTGCCTTTTCTTTTGTAGTCAAAGCCATAAAAAGATTGTAGCATATTTCTACAGTTTACGCAATACCCGCCATTGAAGAAACTAAGCGGAACTCAGGTAGTTTAATAGCGTCCTGAGGACGCTATGGTTGAATGGGTTTCAACAACGAATGGGGATTTCCCCAAAGCCAGCGGAGGTATGTTTGAAGTTCTGGCAGGGTCGCAACGTCTCCCATCGCCTGATATTTTCCGATGCGGTTTATTTCCCCCGGGATCAAGTCCCACATGGAGACCGAGTTTTCAGGGCTAATTTCAGTCAGGGAAATTGGGATTGGGGCGGGGATCATTTGTACGTCTTTGTCTTTGCCATGCACCATGAGTGATTTAAGGAGCGTGAGATAGATTCGGAGCAGGTGGTATGGCGTAACGAAAAGCGCGACGCTTCTAATAGAAAGCCCCTCGATTTTCTTAAAGATCTCTTCTACCTGTTCTTTTGAATGTTCCGCGTGGGGGCATATATGTACGCCGCGAAGCCGTCGGAGATTGTACGGGTCGCGTTGTAAACGCGTAACGTCAAGCGTTTCGGACGTCATCTCCCTTGTATTATAGCCCGCGATCAAGAAAAACCCGGCGCTCGGCTTTTTGCTGTTCCACAGATCGATTGGATGCGTAAGCCGCCAACTCTCTCCTTCTCCCGGGAATGCCACAAAGGCCTCAACACGATCAATCGGGCGCGGCATACTTAAGACCCCTATAGCAAGTGACGCCATTTCGCTTCGAGAATCTGGGTGTTCAACGCGCTCGCGTAAGCCCATTTTCCCCTCCTTTGGGAATAAGGAACATTAATCAATCAAACCACAATAGATAGATTTTTGCAATAGTTCGCTGGCTCTAAACCGATTGCGGTTTGAGTTTTCCGAAAATAAAAGAGACGTCAAATACCTCGTTTTTCACAATCCATCGGTAAAGCGTAGGGCTCAAAGTAAGCGATAATGCGATATTTCCAAGAAGATGCATTGCGGTAAATGGGATTTGACCGAAAAATGCCTCTTGAAATGATTGCCCGAACATGAGTGGCCCAATCGTAAGGCCCGTTGCCGCATCATAGAGGATGGTTCCGATAATGCCGTACGTAACGAATTGGTATACTTTTCCTTCGCGGTTTCGGAAATAGAACCATGAGCCAAGTCCAACTGCGCCGTAGGCAACTGCTGTAATCCATGTCCACTCGCCGACTTTTCCCGTTGCCGCATCAAAAAGAGCGATACTCAAGAATCCAAACAGAAATGCTCCGATTGCACCGTAGCGTTTTGAAAATGGCATCATGGTCGCAAGTACTGGTTCGACATTCGGCGGCCGGAATGGGACAAGGCGGATCGCGAAAACCACGACCCAGCCAATAATAAATTTAATAAATCCGTTCATAAAAATAGTATTAGTTGATAATCCCTCGACAAGCTCGGGATGTTTTTCTTTCGAAAAACAAAAATACTTGCCCAAGTTAAGCAAGATTCGAAGTTGCCTGACGCGGGCCACACATGCAAATTCGACATTTGCATGGTGCAGAGGGTCGGACTTTCCCTTGATAAGCTCGGAACTTGCCCTGAGCTTGTCGAAGGGTCACCGTTGCGCGACAGTGCCGGAATTTCACCGGACTTCACTCTGCTAAATTGTGATTGATTATATCAAATGAATACTTTTATGCAAATGTCTAGTATTCTTGAAATAGTGCGAATCGTTTTCGCCCCGTCCTCGCTTCTGGCCCGCTTCGTGGGCGTGCCGCTATTTTCTAACTACACTATAACGATCGAGTGAATATCATCGCTCGCTTATATTCCCGCATTTTTGTATGCCGATAGATGTAACTTATATTATTCCACATAACTCTCCACCCGATTGGGAAACTACCGAGGGTAGTATGACTCAAGGGAACTATTTCTAGTTCTATATCTGATCTCTGCTCCATAACCTTACCATTAAATCTCCTTACATTCTCTAAACCGAACACAAAATCATATTCACACTGAACGATTCTTGTGTTTTCTGGAAGAGATGAAAAATATTTAGAATACGAACCAGGAGAAATAGTTGACCATAGTTTTTTAAGTAATTGGTAGTTGATTTTTTCATCAATTTCACCAGCAACATCTGTGGTAGCAACACCCTTCATAACTGCTTCTGTAAAATCGTCTGATACCATTTGAAAAATTCCAAAATCAAAAAGACCTGGAGACATTACAGAAGCTATAATTCCACGCAAACTGCCAATACTATAACTAAATAATCCTACTTGTTCATATCCCATCTTCTCTTTTAAGTGTCGAGTCATAAATTGTATATCCTGGACATCTTGTCTCGCCCTAAAAATGGTTTTTCCAATATTAGGGCTAACGCTATCATGGTCAGCGGGATCGCCGTTTCCGGGGTTTAATCCCCTTCCTGCAGGAATATGGATAAGCGTGCTGATCGGCAACGCCGTATTTCTTACAAAACTTATTATCCGGTTGTAGGGCTTAATCCTACCATTCCAGTGCATTATATGAATTAAAGCAACTTTTCTGCCTGGTGTTCCTTTTGGTTGGGGATCATATTTAAACTTTGTAGATTGAGAATTATTTAACAACGAAGGGAAAACAAGAAAACCCTCCTTTTCTTCTATTCGTGAACGTGGGGCCTCATTTGGTCGTAGATATTTCTCTGGTTTTTGAAACCATTCATCAACGTATTGCCATAACTGGTTTTCCAAAAAAGTATTTTCTAACTTACTGATTCCTAGATAATCTATTCCGAGGTCGAAAGACGGCAAAGGATAATCGGTAAATTTCTTTTTTTGCAAATTTGAGTTTCTGATGTCAACAGCTTTATATTTTTTGGCTTGCCACATCTTATCCATGAATTATCCGAGTAAATTGCTCACCTTTATTTCGAGGGCTTTCACAATTTTTTGAACAACTTTTATAGAAAGATTGTGAACACCGTGCTCAATACCACCCGCATAGGAGCGATGGAGATTTAAACTCCTGGCCACATCACGCCGAATGTTCTTGTTGGTCCCCCCACTAGGAATCGAACCCAGGTCAATTGGTTAAGAGCCAACTGCTTTGCCATTAAGCTATGGGGGGCACACCTATATATACGGGTGGAGTATTCTCCATCCGCCTCCTCTTATACTTTATTCAAACTCACTCCTCGATTTTGTATACGTGCGCGCCTTCTTTTGTTGGTTGGGAGATTTTCACTGCAACCTCATCTCCTTTTTTTCCCGACGAGACCGGCTTATGATCAACCTGCATGGAGGAGATTGTTTCGGTGAAGTCGTTGTCTCCCCGCATGATTTTTATCGTATCTCTCATTTTTACTCCGTCCGAAAGCCGGATCACGGCAACGCCTGCTTTGTCAAAGTAGTGAATGACTTTTCCTATTTCTTTTTCTGCCATAGATCGATCGAAATTATGGAATCGACCTTTGCGCCGCATTGAAGCGGACAGCGTCCCCGGCAGGATTCGAACCCACAATACGACGTCCGAAGCGTCGCGTGATATCCATTTCACCACGGGGACAGTTTACTTTTTCGAATAGTAACATAAAATAATTGAAAAATCAACAGAATTCGCGTATATTTGCGATATGAAAAAAAAGGACTTTGTTGTTCCCAAAGAGGTTTCCGAAGTCATACAGCGTCTTGAGAACGCTGATTTTGAGGCGTACGTGGTTGGTGGGTGTGTGCGGGACATGTTGCGCGGAGAGAAGCCGAAGGACTGGGATGTTACGACAAATGCAAAGCCGGAGGAAATCACAAAGGTGTTTCCTGATAGTTTTTATGAAAACAAATTTCTCACGGTTACGGTAAAGACCGAATCTGACGACCCCACGCTTCGCGAGATTGAAGTAACGTCGTTTCGCGCCGAAGGAAAATATACGGATAAACGGCATCCCGATGACATTCGATTTGCAAAAACCCTCGGTGAGGATTTGTCGCGCCGCGATTTTACAGTAAACGCGATGGCGTTGGCATCCCGAATTGCGAATAACGAATTGGGAATTACGGAGAAAAAAAGTCATGTTCATTCGCTATTCTTAATTCCTAATTCGGAAT
>CAYHJX010000001.1:17008-32902 GCA_964357005.1 uncultured Candidatus Saccharibacteria bacterium
ATTAATCGATCCTTTCGACGGGCAAAGTGATCTGAAGAAAAAAATAATCCGCGCAGTCGGCGACCCGAAAGAGCGGTTTGACGAGGATGCGCTTCGCGAGATGCGCGCGGTACGGTTTGCAACCGAGCTTGGATTTACGATTGAAAAAGAAACGCGCGGAGCAATACAAAATCTTTCCGGAAATCTCGCGTTTATTGCAAAGGAACGGATCCGCGACGAGTTTATGAAGATTATCGGCGCCGCGAATGCGCGCGAAGGGATCGAGCTTTTAGAAGAAACAGGGCTCCTCGCGCATATTATCCCCGAGCTTCGGGAGGGAATCGGCGTCACAAACCGGCCGAAGATTTTTACAATTTGGGAGCACAATTTGAAGGCGCTCGAGTACGGCGCGCAAGCGAAATTTTCTCCGGATATTCGCCTGATCGCGCTTATGCATGATATTGGAAAGCCGCGGACAAAAGGTCCGATGAAAAACGGCGAATATACGTTTTACGGCCACGACGTTGTTGGATCAAAAATGGCGGCAGAAATTCTCACGCGCCTTCATTTCCCCGCTGAGTTTATGAAAAAGGCCGCGATTTTGATTCGTTGGCATTTGTTCAAGTATGATCCGGATGAAGGCGTTACTGATTCTTCGGTCAGGCGTCTTATCCGAAATGTCGGGCCGGAGAATATGGCGGACTTGGTAAAGATTCGGATTTGCGACCGGATGGGTATGGGGGTTCCCAAAGCTGTCCCCTACCGGCTGCGGCATTTCCAATTTCGCGTTGAAAAAATTCTTCGTGAAGAAGAGGCGCCGACTCCGAAGATGTTGAAAATCCGCGGGGATGATATTATGCGGATTTTAGGGATCGAACCCGGGCCGAAAATCGGACAGATCATTGAAGTCCTCATGCAGGATGTGATTGATGATCCTGAAAAAAATACACCGGAATATCTTGAGTCACGTGTGAAAGAACTCGGCATCATGTCGTCGGACGAGCTCAAAAAGATCGCTTCAGAAGCCGAAGAAAAAGTCGAAATGGTTGAAGATGAACGGGTGTCAAAAATCAAAGCAAAATACTGGGTGAAATAGATTTCCTTCTTGGAGCCTCTTAAAAAAGCAACATTAACATTTGTACTACGATCGTATGTGATTTGTTAACATTGATTTTGAGGTTGATTTTTTATGGTTTTTGGAGTATAAAAAGGAGGATTTTCCGGGCCGTAGTATACCGGCAGTACGCACGCTTCGGGTGCGTGTAGACTGGGTTCGATTCCCAGCGGCCCGAATGAGTGAGAACGAATGAGGGATGAAGCACGCAAACTGCTTTGCGTGCGTTGGGAATCGAAGGGCGAGCGATGCGCCAGAGGCGCCGCGAGCCCAGGAATTTCCTGAGGAGGAAATTGATTCCCAGCATCCCGACCAAGTTTTCTAACGGGGCAAGGGTGCGTAAAGATCCGGTTCGATATCTAGTGAGCAGGGTCGAACTATCTCGGCGGCCCGATTGGTATGAAAAAGGGAAAGAACTTTTATAGCCGCGTGTACGAAGTTGTGAAGCGGATTCCAAAGGGAAAAGTCGCGACATATCAGCAAGTTGCGACAGTTATTTCAACGCCGCGCGCGGCACAGGCGGTTGGCTGGGCGCTACGCGCGCTTCCTGACGGACACAGCGTGCCATGGCAGAGGGTCATCAATTCGCAGGGCATGATTTCCATCGAGAATCTCCGCGCGCCAAAATCACTGCAAGCAAAACTGCTTCGCAAAGACGGCATTTTGGTAAAAGAAATCAGCGGGAATTATTTTGTTGACCTCGAAAAATATCTTTGGAGGTCGTATAGAAAGTAAGGGCCTATGGTTTAGTGGGCGAAACGATTGATGATCGTTTCGCGGGTTCGCTTCGGTAATTTTATAGAAGAACATGAAGGCGAACCCTGGATTTTGCTGTCGGAAGCGAAATAGCCGCATTCGCATTTTGATCGCTTCATATATTTGGTGGGCCCACGGGCCCATAGTTCAGTGGTAAAACGCCGCATTCGCATTGCGGAGGCGGGAGTTCGATTCTCCCTGGGTCCACTGGCCCACCAAGTGTATGGAATAATTGTAGGAGCTCGACTCGTGGTGAGTGAAGTCGAACCACTCCCCTTAAGTTCACGTTAATATCAGATATGGGAAAGAGTGAATATCTCAAGGACCCAAATAACTATGACAAAGGAGATAAAAAACTCGCATTTGAACGTTATGCTGAAGATCTTTTTTTGGATGAAAACGCACTGGATGGGAAAAAAATTCTTGATGTAGGTAGCAACATTCCTCTTTTTCGCGATTATCTCGAAGGTAAATATCCGGAGACAAAAGTAATAAACATCGATCAAGAATTCAATACAAGTCTTGATGCTCAAGCTTTGGCCGAACATCTGCCTTTTGCCGATAACTCTTTTGATCTTATTGTAGCACATTCTTCCTTAACTGGTTGGGGTATTTATGAAAATGTTGAACAAATTCTGCAAGAGTTTATAAGGGTTTTGCGTCCAAACGGCGAAATTCGCATTGGTCCAATAATGATAGATGATGATACTGATTTAGGCGAAGAACAAAGAAAAACAATTACAAAAAATAAGGATATTGTGAATAAACTCAAAAACTTGCATGTAATTTCATCAGTTGAATATCTACGGATCCCCCGTGTTATCGGAAAAAAGAATATACAAATATACTGCCTCGTGATAAAAAAGTGATCATTATGAAAAATTTCAGCATTAAGTTCATAGATATTATGGTGGGGGTTGTTTTGGGGCTTGGTTTTCAGTGGTGGCCTCTTCTTCAGGAACCGTGGCAATATGTGGCATTTGTCTTCGCCTACCTCGATGTCGTTGACTACTGGATCGATTATTCGCCATCACTCAAAAAATTTCCTCCGAAAAGGGAAATTGATGTATTACTTGATATAGGAATTGTATTTACCCTCTTTCTGTACATATACGCAACCTTAATTAGTATCACTTATTTTTTGACCGCATTTGTTGCCTTGAAAGTTTTGGATTATTTCTGGCTTTTGAGTTCTAAATACGAATATCAACCGGCCGGAACCGATAAGTTATTCGTTGATACATGGCTCCGTTTTAATTTAATTGAGGTGTGCATCACGATTATACTGATCGGCTTGGCTTTTATCATCCCGATTTCTCATTTGATTATTCTTGCAATATTTATCGTGTTCCGATTGATTATGCGCATATTAGCGAGCTGGCAGTATAAAAAAGTTCATTTTTCGTGACCGAAAACGAACGGCCAAAAATTGGAATAGGGGTTATTGTTGTCCGTGACGGGAAGATTTTGCTTGGCGAGCGGCTCCTGAACATTTGATTTGCAAAATATCGGGAATTGCAGTTGAATATACCCACGTACCCTATATGAAAGGAGTAGTGTCATGGCAAAGCCGAAGATTTCCGACACTATTACGGCTGGACACGCAATCGGCGTAATAGGAGATCTACAGCGCGAAATTGACGTGATTACGGCTCAGCTGAACGAACGAGTGGAAGAGTTGAAGAAAAAGGCAGAAGAAAAAATAGTACCACTTCGCGAATGTGTCATGGATCAGTTCGGGGCGCTGTATACATATGCGGAAGGAGATCGCAGCACGCTTACCGAAGGCGGAGTCCGAAAGACCATTGAGTTTCCTGCAGGAAAGTTCGGATGGCGCATGTCGCCGCCTGCGGTAAGCATCAGAAACAAGGAGAAGGTGCTTGAGATCCTCAAAGGCCTCGGCTTGGAGCGTTTTATCAGGATAGTCGAGGAGCCGGACAAAGAAGCGATGCTTAAGGAGCGTGACGTCGCGGAAACAGTGCGAGGCGTCAAATTCGTTCAGGAGGAATTGTTCTTTGTGAAGCCGACGGACGTTGCCGCAGAAATCCATTTTGATGTAAAGAAATTGCGCGGGACGCGCACTACCCGCAAAAAGAAATGAGGGCGCAGCTGCCCTCATTATTGTTTTCGCGTTTTGGTTGATGAGTTTTTTATGTCACTTTCACTTTGAGTTTTTGGACGGTGTTTCGTTTCTTTTTCGGAAGGCGGATGGAAAGAAGGCCGTGCTTGAGCGTTGCCTCCGCTTCTCCTTCTTCGATTTCCTCGGGAAGTATGATTGAGCGCGAAAACGCGCCCCAGAAAAGCTCTTTGTAGTAATAGTCCTCATCGCGGACTTCATCCATTTGCTTTCGCTTGCCGCGGACTGTGACACTATCTGCGGTAATCGAAATATCAAGGTCCTCCGGCTTTACCCCGGCAACTGTTGATTGAATCATAATGGCTTCCCCCGCATCGTAGATATCAACGGTAAGCTCTCCGTCTTCTTCCCGTTCCTCGGCGGATGCCTCGGGATTTGAACCATCAGTACCGACTTTTAGGTGTGTTTCTTTTGGCATAGTGTTTTGTTGAATAATTTCTTCTGGTTCTTTTTTAACTTTCGGCATTCGCATTCGCGGCGCCGTTTGTTTCCGTTGAGAGAGTTTCGAGCTCGCCGCCGCTACCGCTTCTTCGCGCCCCACCTCAAGAGGGAATTCATGGGGTTTCCCCTGCGGGGAAGCGATGTTGTCAAAAAAAGTTCCCATTCTCTATCGCTCAAAATTTATATTGCGGCGCTTTAACTGTTCAAACTCGATAAGGACCATAATCGTCATCACAAGGAGAAGAAAAAAAAGATACATAAATCCAAGCGGCAGTGTCCTCCCTATAAGAATAAGGTAGTTAAAAAGAGTATGCAAGATGCTTGCGACGATAATGCCTAGCGCAATGAAATGGTGGTGGTAGGGGGAGAGAAATGAGCGCGCGATAAAGAAGCCGACGACTGCCGAGGAAAGCGCGTGGAGCAAATTTGCCCCTAAAAACCGGTTTGTCACAATCTCAAATCCTGAAAAAAAGCTCGCTTGAAAGGTGGGAAAGGTGAATAGGATGTTTTCAAATGCCGCAAACCCCATGGCCGCGGTCATCATATAGATCATTGCGTCAACCGGTTCGTCGAAATCCTCGCGGTTCGAAACCAAAAATTTGAACGGGAGGTACTTTACGTATTCCTCGATGATCGCTATCACAAAAAAGAAAAGAAAAATGTGCGACTCGACGGTAATGCCAAAGAGGTTGGAAAGAATTCCCCATTCGCCGAGCGAGAAATACTCGGCGAATATCGCGACAAATGCAGACGCCATGCCGCCCAAAAACGTGAGCGTAAGAAGAATTTTGGGCTCCGGCCGCCTGTCCTCGTGGAGATAAAAAAGGAGCCACAGAATCGGTGGGAGGAACGCAAGAACAAGATAGCCGATATTTGTCGTGACAAGTGCGGCAGTCACACCGTCATTATACCGCGGGAATACCGAATAAGGAATTACGAATTACAATTTTTGATTTGGCCACGGCTCGATGAGAAGAAGGTTCTTTTGCTTGGTTGGGAGAAGCGACCAGATTTTCTCCGTAATAAAAGGCATGAAGGGATGTCCGAGTTTTAGAATTGTTACAAGCGACGCCCCAAGAATTTTTTGCGTATTCTCTTTGAGTGCCGGATCGGCAAACTGGGATTTTGACGCTTCGATATATACATCAGCAAACTCGTGCCATGCAAACGAGTAGAGCGCTTGGGCGGCTTCGTGGATGGCGAGGGTTTCAAGACCGTTCGTAACACCGGCGACCGCATTTTTTAATTTTTTGGTGATATCTTTATCTGCATCAGTTTTTGGCGAGAGATTTTTCCACGGCGCATTCATATCGATTGAGTCAACGTTGGTGAGAACAAAGCGCGCGATATTCCAGAGTTTATTTGCAAAATATTTCATGCCGCGGATTTTGTCTTCGGAGAGCGGGATATCGGTTCCCGGCGCTGTGCCGAAAATAAGGCCGAAGCGGAGTGCATCTGTCCCGTAGGTAGTGCCAAGATCGAGCGGATCAACGATATTCCCTTTTGATTTTGACATTTTTTGTTTTCGTTCGTCCCGCACAAGTCCGTGGAGATAGACCGTCCGAAACGGCACTTCGCCCAAGAGGTATGTTGACATCAAAATCATCCGCGCAACCCAGAAAAACAAAATATCATATCCGGTTTCAAGGACGTCGGTGGGGTGGAAATTTGCAAGGTCATGTTCGGGACCGGGTTTACCCGCCGTAGCGGTTTCGGCGAAGGCGGGCCACCCGAGCGTCGAAAATGTCCAAAGCCCCGACGAAAACCATGTATCGAGAGTGTCGGGGTCTTGTTCGTAGAAATCGTTTCCGCATGAGTCGCATGATTCTCCAAGCGTCAAATGGATTACTGAAGCGTTTTTCACCGATATTTCGGATTGCAGGGTATTTTCCAGACGCTTCAGGAGAATCGTAAGAAGCCGGATAAATCCTCCGTGGGTGACGATAACGACATTTTTGTGTACATGATTTTTTTTGTGCTTCTCGATTTCTAGAGCGACCCTATGTTCAAACGAACGGAGATTTTCTCCTTCGTGAGGGTCGTCTGACTTACCATTAAGAAAGTCGAGAAATATTTCCTCAATATTTTTTTCTAATCGTTCTTCCTTCGTTGTTCCTTCGAAAATTCCGAAATGCCGTTCGCGAAGCCCGGAATCAAATAAAAGTTCCGCATGAAACCCACGAGCGATGATTTCGGCGGTTTCTTTTGCCCGTAGAAGATCGGAGCTTAATATTAAATCGACCGAGTACGCCTTTAGTTGTTCCGCCGCGGCGCGCGCCTGCGCCTTCCCCGCTTCGTTCAGCGGGGATTCGTCATTCGTATGACCTTGGATTCGTTTCGCAGTATTCCAATCAGTTTCTCCATGACGCACAAAAAACCAATTTCCCTTTTCTTTCAAATTTATTTTTGGCTTCCTGCACGCAATACAGTACCACACCGGAATTCGGTGTCCGTACCAGATTTGGCGCGATATGCACCAGTCGCGCAAATTGTCTATCCAGTGGTAGTATATTTTTTCAAACCGTTCGGGAATGATTTTAATTTCGCCCGATTCAACAACCGAGCGCATGAGTTCTTTCAGCGTAACTTCATCGCCGTTTTTGACGCTCTGCAATTTTGAATTTTGCATTTTGAATTTTGCATTGACGTTGACGAACCACTGCTCTTTTATCTGCGGCTCGATCACTCCCCCGCCCCGCGAATTTGTCGCGATGCGGTGCGTGTACGTCTCGTCTATTTTTTCAATAAGTCCTTTTTCCTTGAGTTTTTCAACAATAAGGGGGCGCGCTTTTTTGATGTGCGTGCCCGCAAATTCTCCGGCAATGGGAAGGAGTTTCCCGTTTTCATCAATAATTTGTTCGAAATCGAGTGCGCGGCGCTCCGCAATGTCAAAGTCCGTTGTATCGTGCGAGGGCGTAATGGTCATAACGCCTGTGCCGAATTCCATGTCAATAATCGGGTCTTTGACGATTGTTGCGGTTACCTTCCCGTTTATCCACTCAACATCGAGTTTTTCGCCGTCTTTATATTTTTTGTAGCGCGTATCATCGGGGTGGATGACTACGTATTTGTCGCCGAATTTCGTTTCAGGGCGCGCGGTTGCAATGACAAACGGGCCGTATTTCAAATAGTAAAGCGGCGTTTTTTCTTCGATCCATTCGACCTCGTCATCCGACACGGTTGTTTGGAGTTTTGGATCCCAGTTTACAATTCGTTTTCCTTTATAGATGAGTCCGGCATCATACATCTTCTTGAATGCGGTGCGAACAGCGAGATTTCGGGGTTCATCCAGGGTGTATGCTTCGCGGGACCAATCAACCGACGCGCCCATTTTTTTCATCTGTCCCACGATCGTATCGTGACTTTGTTTCGCGAATCCCTCGACCCGTTTCAGAAATTCTTCGCGGCCGAGATCGTGCCGAGTTTTTTTCTCTTCCTTATGGATGATAGATTCTACTTTTGACTGGGTTGCGATCGCGGCATGATCAGTCCCCGGAAGCCAGAGGGTCTTTTTGCCGCGCATCCTTTGAAAGCGGATTACAATGTCTTCAATTGTGAGCATCAACGCATGCCCCATGTGAAGCGTTCCCGTGACATTCGGCGGCGGGAGAATAATCGTATATGGTTTTCCGTCTTTTTGCGGCAATTTGTCCGGATCAAAAAATCCGGATTCTTCCCATTTCCGGTAGATTTCGGGTTCGGTTTCTTTGGGATTATATTGAGGGGAAATTACTTTTTCCATTGCGAGTATGTTATATAGTATAGCAGTTTTTTCAAGCGGAGGACGACATGGGAGAGACCGCGCTCGCCAAAGAATCGATTGCTGATAGGGCATTACGCGAGTTTCTGAAGGGGCACACCATTGCAAGTGCGGATCGGCTTCGACGAGCCGGACTTGACTCGGCGGCAGTCGAAGATCTCGTCAGAATCTATCACAAGATCGAAAACGCTGATATGACGCAAAAGATACCCGCGGACCGGCGTCCCACACTCGTGGATCCTCAAGAATTGACGAGCCCCCGGCCGGGCTGCGTCTAAGAGAGTCGCACATGCGCATCCGCGTGGACTTTGCTCCGCGCGATTTTTTATTAAGATACCTTGTGTGTAACTACAGCGACTCTTGACATGGTTTGTTTTTTATCCTACGTATTTCGGTAGCACTGTACAATGGAGGAATACATCATGGCGTGTTTCTGCGGAAGTGGAAAGTCTTCTATCGAACTACTACCGGTTGCTGACACAATTGCCACAGTCCTTACGGGTGATCGCCGCATCACAGGCGTTGCTCTATCCGGTTCTGTAGCGCGTTGTGAAGATCATTGTCATGATATAGACCTCGTTATTTTTCACGACGGTACACTTCAAGATACAACGCTTCGAACCAGCCAAAGGGATAGCACTGAAGTCATTGCATCTGTGGTTAGTGACCGAATTGCACGAGCTGCTTGCTATATATCGGACGACACCCCTGTCAGTTATTTTTTCCTCCACGAGAAAGTTCTTTGGGAATGCAAATATCTTCAGTCGCTTTCGGGTGGCGAGAGGTTTCCTGGGTTCTACCGAACTGTCTTCTCGCAAACGCCGCTTTATTTGCTTTCAGTAGGCAGAGAAATAGGGGGTAGTCTTCAGCGTTTCGTATATGGAATTGCAGTCTCGGAGTTATGTGATCCGCAAGAGTATTCGTGTAGAGGAATTCCGATACAACATTGGTGCGGCAGTAAGGAGTGTGCGCCGGTTGCGCCGTGGAGTGATATCCACGTGCAGATTCTCGAGCGAAAAAAAGAGCGCAGGGTATTTACCTCTCCACCGTACGGAGGCCCTATAGTTGATATCGGCGAAGATGATGATAGCTAATAGTCTGTGAGTCGCACATTCGCATCCGCGTGGACTTTGCTCCACGCTTTTTTGTTTCCCGGTAGTAGTCTTCGGCCACTTTGTGTTTTGCTGCCAGAAGCGGCAGCCGAAGAGTTACTACCGGGCTTTCCCGTAAAATATGCGGCCCGCTTCTCTATAGCGAGGCTCGCCCACTGAAAGTGGGCGGCAAGCGCAATCATAAGGGCGTTGTCGCCCGTGAGAGATATATCGGGAATAAGGAATTGAGAATCAGGAATTTCTTTTCGAAGTGCGTTTCCTAAAGATGCGCGCAAACGGTTATTTGCCGCAACGCCGCCGCCCAGCAAAATTGCTTTCGCTTTATATTCTTTTGCTGCTCGTATTGTTTTTTTCACGAGGACATCCACTACGGCATCTTGAAATTCTTTCGCAATGAGGGGGCGGAGTTTTTTTGTTTGTTTCGCACCAAGTTCGCGGGTGAGGTACAAAACAGCAGTTTTCAATCCCGAAAACGAGAAATCATAGTCGTTGCTTCCTATCATCGGTCGCGGAAGTTTAATTTTTAATTTTTCACTTTTAACTTTTAACTTCATTTCTGCAGCAGCAGAAATGAAGGGTCCTCCTGGATACCCAAGCCCCAAAATCCGCGCAACTTTGTCAAACGCCTCCCCAGCCGCATCATCTCGCGTCTCTCCTACGATTTCGAATTTCCATGGTTTTCGTACGAGCACTAACTCCGTATGTCCGCCGCTTACCAGCAATGCAATTTTAGGGAATTGCGAATTACGAATTGCGAATTGCGATTTTTCTTTTCCGCTTTTTTGTAAAAAAGCGGAAAAGAAATGACCCATCATGTGATTTATAGGAATGAGAGGTTTATCCCAGAGAACTGCAAGCGCATGCGCAAAATTTACGCCGACCCATAAGGCAGGCGCTAGTCCCGGGCCATAGGTTACCGCAATTGCGTCGATTTGGGGAACAGAAAGCGGGACAATTTTTGCCGTAAATCGTTTCAAAAGTTCCGGCTCGCGCTCGAGTATCGAATTGGGAATTGGGAATTGGGAATTGCGGATGCGCTGTTTCGTTTCCCTATTCGTTATTCCTAATTCCTTATTCGAAAAATCTGCTTCTTTGAGTGCTCGGAGAAGAATTGGCACAAGGTTTTTTTCATGCTCGCGGCGCGCCAAATTCGGCACCACGCCCCCGAATTTTTGATGGAGTTTAACCTGTGAGGAGATAATATGAGAAAGGACGGAGATCCGAGGGTGATTCCTCGAGCCAGAAATTTTTGCAATTGCGATTGATGTCTCATCGCAGCTTGTCTCGATGGCTAAGATACGAATGGGCATAAGTCCCGATAGATAATCAGTAAAGAATCGGTCTTACTGAGTCTTGCCCCGTACCCATTCGCTTTGCGAATTGGTGCGGGGTTTCTATTGATAGGATGGTCATTTCCAAACGACTATACCATAAAATTAGAGAAAAACAATTGTTGCGGGTTGGCAACTTGCTATAATTAAATCAGCGCCGACCAGAAGAGTGCGGGTGCAGACGGACGTATCTCTTCAGGGTGCTCCATACCGTCAAACCCCCCTCTTTCGGCTGACGGATTCCGTCAGCTCGCGGGCACATCGGGCGCCTGCCTCTGCGGCGCCACCTCCGGCGGAGTCCTCGCGCCTTCAAGCGCACCACGGCTTCGCCCGGCACGCTGGGCGCGTTCGAAGCAATTCGAACGCGCTCTTTCTTTTCTGACAACTATATATTGCAAAATCGGGTTTCTGTTTGTTACAGTAAACCCGTAGTTCTTCAAGGGGTAGCCGAGGGCCGCCAACCTAAAAGCGGGTGAAGACGGACGCTTTAGGCGTTGCAATACCGTCTGCTGTTCACCGCTTTCGGCTGACGGATTCCGTCAGCTCGCAGGTGCATCTGGGTTCCCGGAGGTGGAGGGTCTACCCTCCAACGCCTCCCCATGTCGAAGCGGGGGGCTCTGCCGCCGCCCCCTGCACCCCTGCGGACGTGAGAGACCGCACACGGCCCCGGCTTGGGCGTACCGCAGGAGCAATTGCTGCGGTACGCCCTCTTCTTTACCAACACCCGAGAAAAGGAGGTGATGCAAATGGAGCACGAGCTTGTTTCCCGCGTGGTAGAGCTTCTCCATATTGACGCCGCACTTCTTGAGCAGGCGCTCCAAGAGAAAGATCTTTACACAGTGCGCAGGAGAAAAAAGCCCGGAAAGGATGCGGCTGGTCGGCCTCGGTTTCGAGTTCTCCATGTTCCGCCGCCGTCTGTAAAAGAAGTTCAGCGCGCAATCCATGAGTATCTCTTGGATCTTGCCCACGGGTGGTTTCAGAATTCGATTAATTTCGCATGGCCGCCAGCCATGCACGGGTTTCTTCCGCGCCGCTCCCAGCTCACTGCAGCCCGAGACCACATCGGTGCGAAAGCACTCTTTACGCTCGATTTTCAGGACGCATTTCCTTCGGTGAAGCGTCCGCGTGTTGCGAAAGCCCTTGAGCGCCACGTAAAGATAAGCCCTCATGAAGCCGATTTCATAGCGCGTCTCGCAACGTACCGAGGCCGACTGCGGCAGGGCTCACCCTCGTCGCCGCTTCTCTTTAATCTCGTGGTGTTTGATCTTTTGAAGGAGATTGAGCGTTTTGTGGGAGAGCGGGGATACCGCATCACGATCTATGCTGACGAAGTTCAGGTGTCTGCGGAAAAGCCGATTCCGGATGATGACCGGCGCCGAATCCTCGAGATCATCACGCGCCATGGGTTTGCCGTGCATCCGAAAAAGATCCGCTACCAAGAATCGCGCTGGGGCGAGCTCGAGGTAACCAAAGTTCTCGTGCGTCATGATCGACTCGGTCTTTCAAACGAAAAAACCGTTGATCGGATTCGTGCGTTTATTGACGGGCTTGCAAAGCGCGGCTCGGCCGACGCAAGAGAAATTGCGCAAGCAAAAGGGTATCTTGCGTGGGTCAAGCTCGTTGATCCGGAAAAACTGAAGACACGACTTCGAAAGTCGCGTATCCAACTTGTTCGGCTGGAACATCCGGGGTTACTCTGAAAATGGGTAACCCTTTTTTCTTTTGTTGTAACAAGACCACGCGTACCGGATCGGTACTATATTTATTCGAGTTTTTCATCAAACTCCATTTCCGATTCCGTGAATGTACGGAATTGCGATATCTTTTCAAGAATTTCTTTTTCTTTTCTTTCCCAATCCTCGCGGAGGATATAGATGTCGGTGATGGAAATGTCCTTGTGGTATTCTTTGAGAACGAATGAGTAGTCACCCAAGGGCGCAATGGATGCGCGGCCAAATTGGTTTCTGACAACCGCGATCGGCATGGTTGAAAGGCCGAATTGGAAAAGACCTTGCGATCCCTCGGTCTTTTCAGTCGCGGGCGGGAGATCAAGGAATTTTCTTTTTGAAGTTACAAGAAACGCATGCGCCTTGAGTGGTTTCAATTCCCGCTCAAGTTTCGCAAAGAGCTTTTTTATTTCTTCCTCTTTTCCCCATATCCGGGTAATGCGTTTTGCCGGTTCGCGCCGCGCAAGGCGGCCTGACCATGAGTTCGGGTGAAGCGAAGCTGCCGAAAAAATATTTTCAAGGATCGTTGAGTCGCGAAGTCCCGCATATTCGTCGCGATCCGCGGGAATCCGGTACTCGGTCTCCCCCTCCTCGATCGCGCACGCAAAATAGTGCTCAAAGCATTTTACGGTTTTATGCATATAGACCTGGATGTACATGTGGTAGCGGGCGAACAAATAGTGTTCAAGGGCATGTATCCCCGATTCTGAAATACTTACAAGGTAATCGCCTTTTGTTTCGACTGAACCAAGGTTTGAGATAAGCCACGGAATATCAACGTAGCCATAGACAACGCCCGCGAAATGGGAGTCGCGGATAAGGTAATCCATGCGGTCTGCATCAATGTCCGAGGATATGAGCGAACGGGCAATCTGGTGAAGCGGCTCCGAGCGTATACTCTTCGAGAAGTGTTTTTCCCATGCGTCAGGAATTTTTATTTTCTTATGGTGTACGAGGGAAGAAAGAATAACTGCTTCGTCTTCGTCGAGTATCGCATTCTTTCCCTCCGTCATCCCCCGTATAAGAAGGACGGTGTAATCTTCGTGGGTTGCGATTCGCTTTTCATTCGGGTTTCGAAGCCATGATTTCGGGAGATCCAGTTTTTCAACAAGCGGCATTGCGCGCTCGGCAGTATGGGAAAAAGGCGCGTGGCCAATGTCGTGCAAAAGTCCGGCAAGGCGTAAGAGATTTTTTAGAAACGTTTTTTCTTCGGAAGAGAGTGTGCGCGCAACCGTGGAAACCGTGTCATTTTCAAAAATTTGTTCTGCCAAAAGGTTTACCACATGAAGCGTTCCTACAGTATGCGAAAACCGGTCATGTGTTGCCGAGGGGTACACATACGAAACAAATCCGAGCTGTTTGATGTGCCGGAGCCGCTGGACATACGGGTGATCAAGAATCTCCTTTTCTCTTTCGGTAAGGACGATCCGTTTATGAATGGGGTCGTTTATTTCAATACGGGATTCCATTTTCCCATAGTGGCACAAGAGCTCGGAATGCTCAAGAAACCCCGCACCTTTTGTCGACAGAGAGAACCACGCGCGAAGCGCAGTCGACAAAAGGTGCGGGGTAAACAAAAGACCCCGCCTGTGGCGGGGCCGCTACACTCCTAAATCTTCCTTTTTTCGTTTGATGCGCGCTTCTGTTTCGCGGCGCGCAAAATCGTATTCGTTCATGTCAGCGAGCATAAACGAGGTAAGGAGCGGATATGCTTTTTGAAGCTGTCTATACTTTTCCTGCTCAACGTGACGGTAGTCCGGATGCCCTTGAGAAATTGTACGAAGTTCAATCTGCCAAAATCCCTGGCGGATATTCTCGCGCTGGAGAAACCTGATGCGGTATGCAAGCGGAACTGCGTATTGGGCAAGGTGCGGATTTCGTTTCTCAATCTTTGCGTATACCATTTCTGCCCGTTCGAGCGCGGTCCGAAAATCTCCCTCAAGGTCAGTACCTTCGATTTCGGGCGGCATATCATAACCATGGCGGCATGTGAAGAATTGATGCTGTTGGGTAAGCATGCGGTGACGGTGGAGATCGCGCCACGCCCCGATATTCATCTCAATTTCAAACACGTAACTCGCGTGTTCGAAGGGGCGCGGAACTTTCCACCAGCGCGCGGTTCTTCCTTCGAGCGCACTTGCAAGAATCCGCCTTTTATCATCGCGGTCCATGTGCCTGACTCGACCGAGAATTCTTGTCCACGATTCATGGCAGTTTGGTGCATCATAGAGAAGCCCTGCGACGACTTTGTCTTCACCCTCTGGATCAAATCCGAGGAGTCGTACGTCCGTTTTCAGGGCCCTTGTCGTCGGCATATCGCGAGGTGCACTCTTTTGCGAAAGAAATTCTTTCACAAACGGTGTCATGCGGTCTTTCCGGCCCGCGAGGTATTCTTGGTATGCTTCCGCGAGTTCCCGTTTTGCCTTGTCGTCCGAATCGAGCCGTCGGAAAAACGATGGAGCGATTTCTGAAAGCTCCTGTTTTGCTGTTGCGGCAGCCCATCGAATTTCTCCGAGCCGGTGCCTCAAGGATCGCGACATCTTATATTCCATTGCCTGCCCGTTTCCGAAAAACGACACTTGGGAAAGCGTTGCCATGGGAAGAAGGCCGCGAAGCGTGTCAAACGCTTTTTTCTCAATAACTTTCGGGTCTACATCGGGGAATTGGTGCTTCAGCATCTCGATAAGCCGGGGGATGAGTGTACGGTACGTTTCAAAGAGTCCATCCATTGAGGTTTCGTACTCATCGCGAAGCCCGAGGTCTTCAAGCGTTGGGTCAGTGTAGTAAAGATACCGGCCTCCGACTTTCTGGGAATAATCAACATAGCGCGTTGATTTTTCAATCGGCGCAATGCCGATTCGCATGTCCTCGATATGCTTGATTGCGATATTCGAGATCCCGGAAAACGCAAGATGCATGCCGCCCATCTGCGCGATCGAGTCGTCCCCGTATTCCGCAAGCCACTGGAAATAAAATTTCCGCGCGCGCGGATTAGAAAAAAGCGCGCTAAAAGGATGTTTGGGAAGAAATTCGATGAATGCGCGAAGTTCCGCGCCGTACTGGCGCCGTTCTTCGTACGCTTCATCGGATTCGTTCGCAGGTCGCTCCGTTGAAAGAAACGGCTGTATGAATTCCCGGAGAAAGATGCGGCGGATGTCGTCCTTTGCGCGGCTCATCCTGGAGCAAAGCGCTCCTGCAAGCTCCGCGGACGGTATCATGAGGGCATACACCGATCTGTCGAGATTTGTGAAAAACGGCCCGATAAGGGCTTTTTCTTCACTTGTATAGGGGTCGGGAACAAATACCGGCGCGAATGATGAGGTTGGTTTTTCCATGGCGTACTCCTTGTGGAGATCTAGCGGGATTGTTTCATAAAACGCATGCTATGGCAAGAAGCGATCAATCACCGCTTTTACTTTTTCGTGAATCGTTTCTTTAGGGAGAAGCGCCCCGTTTTCCATACATTCAATGACGGTGTAGCGGTCGGGGTCCTTTCTGGCGAGCCAGAGATACGCATGTTCTGCATTCGTGAGATGA
>CAYHJX010000002.1:0-32741 GCA_964357005.1 uncultured Candidatus Saccharibacteria bacterium
GGCACTTTTTTTTGTAAATTGCGTTTTGATCGATAATAATATTTTTTTTGGAGGCCGCCCGGCATAAAAAATGAAAGACGGCCGCGGCTATGACGGCTACCAATGTGGCAAAAAGAACCACGCGCGAAGCAGGCGAGTAGGGAAAGGAATATGAAAAGAGGATAAGGGATGAAAAGGAGAAAAACAATACAAGAACGACCATATCAAGAAGGCGCACGACCATAAGCGACGCAACAGAATCAGCGCCCGATACGCCAAGTTTCCGTTTTGCCATATAAAGATAGGAGAGTTCGCCTGATCGAAACGGCAATACGTTATTCCAAAAACTATGAATTGCCGTAATCTGAAAAAGCGATGACCCCGATATCCCTTTCCCGAGAAAAAATTTGAAACGAAAAGCTTTCACAAGGATTGCGAGCGTATAAGAAAAAAATACCACTGGAACAAAAAACCACCTCATGGAAAAAGCAGAAAATGCGGATCCTGCCTCTCCCCTATATTGCCAGAAAAGGAAAAAAATACCGACAAAAAAAAGAGCAGATACGCCCGCGCGAAACAGAAACCGCGGCGAAAACATACGAAAGGGGCCCATTAGTTCTTTTTCAACGAATACCGATAACCTATCATTTTTCACATTGACTCTCTCTGCCGCCATGGCTAACAGAATATTCAGCGGCAGAAAGGATTGATACGACATGAGTGCCGAATACTCCGTCTGTCCGATTATGTTCGGGGGATACGCGAATCGAATCCACGAAAGCAGTACATGCCGCCCGCAACGGCTCGTCATCATACGTCATGCCCATAAGCGGCATCCACGATCCGCCTTTTGAATCGCACACTCTCACGTTTCGCATGCCAAAACTTCCTTCATATTCAACGACCTTCTCCTCGCCCGCAAGGGTGACACGCGCGGCTTTCTCAATCGGATTACCGCGATACGACCCACCCTTCCACCCAAGAATTACTTTTGCAATAATCCCGTCCTTGAAATGTAATTCGCCTTCTGCAACAGAGAGAATGCCGCCATCCAAATACGAAAGACCGTGCATAGAAATTGAGTCGGGATATATGCCGAGCAGAAAAAGACACGATGCGACTGCATGGGGCCCCGAATCCCATAATACGTCCGGCCCCTGCGGTTTTGGGCGCGCGCCGAGCCACTCGAAGGACACGGACTGCATAGGACCCAGATCGCCTTTTTGCACCATTTCCCGAAGGGCGAGAAACACTCCATCATAACAAAACGTGTGGTCAACAAAGAGGACACGATTTTTTTCCCGCGCGTGCTCGGAAAGCTGATGCGCTTCCCCGCTCGTTACTGCAAGCGGCTTTTCAACAAATACATGCATGCCCGCATCGAGCGCCTGCCGGGCAAGATCATAATGAGAATTCGGCGGCGTCGCAATAATAACCGCATCAAGATGTTTTTTCGCATCGGAAAGGAGTTCAGTCATCGAACTCGCTGGTGGTTCCAAGATCGCATATTGCGCACTCACGGTTTCGGCCAACGCACGATTTGCATCACAAAGCCGCACCACCGAAACAGCCGGCAATCCGTGAAAGAGCGGAATGAGCCGCGGGCCCCAATATCCGAGACCCACGATCCCTATCCGAAGTATATTGGTGCAACGCGTCATTGAAATTCCTTTATAGTAAAACGCGGGGATGCCGCCGCATCAGTATATCGAGATAGGTTCCATCGCACGCTCACGCACGCCATGAACACCGCAGAGCACCCCACCGATGCAAGAATCCAAAAAACACTTCCTGTGCAGCCGAGCGCGGCAAAAACAACGCACAAGAGAAGAGAAAACACCATGAAAGCAGAAACAAGAGACTTCATCCGCTTCGGCCCTTGAAGGATGAACGGAAGTGCCACCAAATCATTCAAAACAACAAATATCCGTTTTATTCCATAATGCGACGATCCATAGAGACGCGTACGATCAACCACTTCAACCTCGGCAAATTCATTACTCTTTACTCCGAATATAACCGGAGAGAAACGATTCATGCCTCCCGGCGGCACATATTTTCCTTCAAGGACTTCACGCCGGTATGCCTTCATTCCGCACCCGCAATCGTGGACCGCTACGCCGCTTATTTTCGAAATCAGGAAATTTGCGACGACAGAGGGAAGAATGCGATCAAAAAACCCTCCGACGCGCCGGCGACGCCACCCGCTTACGACCCGATACCCCTCATCAAGTTTTCGCACCATGTCAGGAATGAATGCGGGATCGTTTTGAAAGTCCCCATCAGTTGTTACAACGATATTTCCCCGCGCTTTTGAAACACCTGCAAGGAGCGCCCAGTTCTCTCCGACATTTTTTGTGAGATCACAGTAGTGGAATAAAGGATCACTGGTTCGCAGTTTTTTCAAAATATCAATTGTCTTGTCGCTTGAGGCGTCGTTGACGAAAATAATTTCGTACGGCTTCCCCATATTCCCCATCGCCTCCTTTAGCGCACGATAGAGCGGCTCTGCATTCCCTTCTTCATTATGCATAGGCGCGACAATAGAAATTTCCGGACTCACCCCGTTACTTCTAGGATGCCTCTGTCTTGCGGCATGGGAAGAACGGAGCTTTAAATCAGCTCCTTGGGAGATACCCTGTCCTTTGGGGCTGGAAGTAACGGGGTTCGCCATTGAGAAAAATTATTTTCCAAAAAAAGACCGTACCGACTTGATTACGAACCCTATTTCCTCGTTCGTCAATTCAGCAAACATCGGAAGGGCAAGATTCTCGCGCGCATACTGTTCCGCGCGGGGAAATGATCCTTGGGGGAATCCCGCACGCTTCCATGCCTCCTGTTCGTGAAGCGCGTCAAGATAATAGATACCCGTATCAACTCCTTGATCCTTAAGATACGCTTGGAGTTCATCTCGACGTTTCGTGCGGATAATGGCTTGGTGGAACACCGGAACCCGACGAGGAGCATCAGGCATAAAGGAAATTGGAAGATCGGCGAGCTCGTTCCGGTAGCGCGCGTATATATTCCTCCTTCGGGCGTTTCGTTCACCAAGGGTGCGTAATCCAATTCGGAGATATGCGGCATGCACTTCATCAAGACGGCTGTTTGTGCCGTACATTGTATGCTTATATTTTTTTACTTGACCGTGAACCGGCAAAAATTTCACTTTCTCAAACAGTTCTTCACTCGCGGTCACAATACAACCCGCGTCTCCGATTGTGGATAAATTTTTTACTGGGCCGAGACTAAACGCATTGATTGCGCCGAATGTTCCCACCTTCTTCCCTTTGTATTCTGCCCCTTGCGCTTGAGATGCATCTTCGATAAAAGGAATACCTCGTGCGTCCGCAATTCGCCGTATCCCGTCGATATCACACGGCGCACCCAACAGATGCACAATAAGGATAGCTTTTGTCCGATTGGTGATCGCGCGCTCAAAACCCTCGAGGTCCGGCCCGTAATCCGTTTGAGACATGTCAACGAGTACCGGAGTTGCGCCAAGAGCGATGATTGGTTCGATATCGGCGATAAACGCATTCGCATGCGTGATTATTTCGTCACCCGGCCCGACTCCCAGAGCCCGGAGACAAAGCCAGAACGCATCTGTCCCTGACGCAACACCAAGAACATGCGATACGCCGAGGTAACGCGCAAACTCGTCTTCAAACCCTTGTTTATGAGGCCCGTTAAGAATTTTTCCGGAAAGCGCTATCTCTCGAACAACCAGTATCCACTCATCCACTATCGTTCGTATGTAGCGCGTAAGATCTAATTGAGGAATTTTTGCCATAATTATTGCAAAACAACCATCTATCTGTTATTATCTATAACACAACAAAAAAGAAACGAGTAACATGGATTTTCTTTCCTTCCTTAAAAATCTGCCGCTCATCGACCTCGGCACGGGACACAAACGTCATTCGACAAAGAGTAAGCTCATCGGATACCGCCACGCGGCGGCATTTGCCTCTTCCGGAAAGACCGCGCTCGACATGGGTTGCGGAGACGGATTCTGGTCCGGCCGTCTCGCGAGCGCCGGATACGCCGTGACGTCGATCGACCTTGAAAAAAATTATCCGGCCGCAATAGCGGTCAACCTCGAAAACGGCCTTCCGTTTCCCGACAGATCATTTGACCTTGTATGGTCAACGGATGTTCTCGAGCACCTTCATACGCCTGTGCGCGCGGTCGCGGAAATCAAGCGCGTGCTCAAACCCGGCGGGCTCCTTACGCTCACAACCCCAAATTCGCACTTCTGGCTCTATCCCGTATTTCGGCTTTTCGGCTATACTCCAAACGATCTCCAAAATCAGGACCACAAACAATTTTTTCATATCGATGACATAAAAAAACTTTTTCCGAGATCGCTTCTTTTTGGATTTTTCCCGTACGCAATCGCAAAATTCACAATTCGCCATCCAAAAGCCATTCACCATCTTTCCCCGACATTCGTAGTTGTTGCCGCAAGAGAGAATCTATGATCCCCAACTCAATAAAATATATCGTCGTCGGCGCAGTATGTGCGCGGCTTCTCCTGCTCGCAGGAATCCTCACTCATTCAGGAACCGAAGGCGTTTTTTTGCCTGATTCGCGCGGATTTTATCAAACCGCGGTAAACATCACCGCGGGACACGGATTCTCGAGGGACGTAACGGCGCCGTTTCTTCCGAGCGCCCATTTTCCCCCGCTCTATCCGTTGCTTATTGCGGGATCGCTTACTCTCACCGGCTCAATACTCCCACTTATTATTCTACAAATAGTCCTTTCTTCGTTTATTCCCCTCATCATCTGGCGAATCGGCACGCTATTCACCGAGCGGCGAGCGCCTCCGCTTATCGCCGCCACTCTCTCTGCGTTTGAACCACTCATGATGCTTTGGAGCGTGGTACTACTTACCGACGTTCTGGCAACATTTCTCCTCCTTGCCGCGGTTCTTTTCTTCTGCCAATTCCTTACATCGCGTGCTATCCGGCATACGGCACTATCGGGACTGGTTCTTGGTGCTGCGGCGCTTACGCGTCCTGACGGCCAATTTCTTTTTCTTATTGCGACCGCCTATTTTCTTTCCGCACTACTCTACACACTGGCAAAAAAAACAAAAGAAGTATCCCTATGGCACGCGGGCAACCCAATTATTATCTCCGGCATTCTTTTTATCATTAGTTTTTATCTTGCGACCTCGCCCTGGCTTATCAGAAATTGGATACAATTCAAAACCACGAATGTTGCAACAACGGGCCTGCGGAATGTCTACGTGACGCTTGCGCCGGCTGTCATGTCCTTGAAGACCGGACGAACGTACGACGAAGAAACCAACATACTGATTACGCGATTTTCCGAAACATACCATGTCGAGAAAAAAGAAATGTATGAAAATCCTGCCTACGGAAATCTTCTCGTCAAAGAAGGACTCGCGATACTCTTTAAGAACCCGAAAGAAACCACGGAAGTGTTTCTTATAAACATCAATGCGTTTTTTACCCAAGACCTTTACACCACGTACCTCCGGCATTTTGGCGTGATCCCGCGATTTCCCTTTGATTTCTCGCCATCAGTGGTATTGCTCAAAGAGGGGCCGATCGTCCTTTGGCATATGATAGGGGATCAGATGGGACTCTATGCAATTATTCCCATTCTCGGACGGCTTCTGTGGATGGGTTTTACGATCCTTGGACTTTTCGGCGCGTACTCGGCACTGCGAAATCAAAAAGAACGAGCCATTGGATTCGCACTGCTCTTCGTAATCGCTTATTTTGCGGCGTCAAGCATGGCCGCGGGATTTTCGGACTATGGACGGCACCGCTATCCGGCAAACGCTTTTATCTTTCTTTTCGCGGGATATGGAATAGCGATCGTCGCCGACAAGATGAAAAGGAAACAGGAAAAACTATCAGAGAACATCACGCCGTTTTCACGTGCTCGATAATGCGCTTTGCAAGCGAGTGAAAATCAAGCCCGTGCGCCGCAATCACCTCACTATTATGCCCGCACTTGGGGATCTCTTCTATTCCAAAAGAAACAATGCGAGAATGGGACGGAAATGCTTTTGCGAGCGCGCCTGCAATCTGCACCCCTTGTCCGAGCGCCACATAATGGTCATCCAATGTGATAATTAGAGGATGTGAAGCTGCTATATCCGAAAGCCATTTCTGATCAATCCGGTTGAGCCAGGGAAAATTTACAACTGCAACAGATACTTTTTCTTCCTCAAGAAGTTTTGCGGCTTTTAGAGCTTCAGTCGTCATAACCGGTCCATAACAAATTATAACTGCGTCTTTTCCTTTTTTTAAAAACGTTCCTTTTCCCAGCTCGAGTTCGTAATCCTCCGGCAGAAAAAACGGGCATTCGTTTTGAATACTCACAAACCGGATATATGTTGAATCCGGATTTTTTTCAATTGCCCACCGTATTGCCATGCGAGCTTCTTTTTCGTTTGCGGGCTGGATAAGCGTAAGACCGGGAATAGATCCTAAAACCGATATGCCCCTGACTGACTGATGCGAATGACCGGGCATGCCCGGCAAAAGTCCAGCAAGCGAACCCACATACACAATTTTTGTTTTCTCGGTTGCGTTATTGTAAATATGCTCGTTTGCGCGCGTTGTTAGGAAACATTCAAATGAATGAACAACCGGAATCATCCCTTGAAGCGCGAGTCCGCCCGCCATTGAAACCATATCTTGTTCCGCAATGCCGCATTCGATATAACGCTCGGGAAATTCTTTCTTAAACTGCAATAACCCCGTATCAAGAACAAGATCCGCATCCATCGCGACAACATTTGTATGTTCTTTCGCGATTTGTACGAGCTCATCCGCGTATGCGGGAATAAGGCGCTCCCAATTTTGGCCGAGTGAAGAGACCGGCATTTCGGTTAATTCATATTCGAGTTCTTTTTGGCCAAGATCGCGGAGCTTCTCGTCTATGCGGTCAGAAATTTCCTTGACCGCCGATTGAAATTGTTCATAGGTCGGGGCGCCGGAATGGAATTTATAGAGGCCGTCATCGGCAAGCCGCGTCATGAACGAAACGCCGGCGCCTTTCAGCGTATCCGCTATAACCACCTGTGGTCGGTCTGTGATGCTTTTTGCCCAATCAATCGCTTTTTTAATCTCCTGCATGTCGTTCCCGTTTATCCGCATAACTTCCCAGCCAAATGCTTTAAATTTCTTTTCGATTTCGCCGAGATCAGACGTATCTTTCACATAGACATCTGATTGAATTTTGTTGTGATCGACGATCACGGTAATCTCCGAAAACTTTCCGTTCACTGTTGGTTGGAGTGACTCCCAAATCTGCCCTTCCTGAAGTTCTCCGTCGCCAGTCAATACATAGATTCTTCCGGTTTTCCCTTGAAGCCGCTTTCCTTGTGCCATACCCCGCGCTTTTGAAATCCCCATTCCAAGAGATCCCGTATTCGTCACTAAATACGGGATCGAACGGTCCGGATGCCCCGGGAGACCTCCGAGACGGCGCAGTTTTTGCATCATATCAAACGGCAGCTTCCCGAGTCCAATTAAAATCGCATAGAGCGCAGGCACGTCGTGGCCTTTTGAAGAAAAATAAATATCACCCGGATCCGCATGCTCTTCATTCGGATTCCGCATTTCTTCCGTCCAGAGCCATGTTGCAATATCCATACAACTCAACGTCGTCCCCGGGTGGCCCGAACCGGTATGCCGAATCATGAAAAGAGCGTTTATGCGAAACATATCCGCAAGAATCTCTGCACGCAAAAACGCATCCGAAACCGATTTCCGAACTCGTTCAATTTCCTTAAGCGGTACAAAATGAAGAGAAGGCATAGTGCAAGCACTTCCTATAACAAAACAGGGCAGGTGATAGTTTCGATGAATGAGGATTCTTAACCAAAAAATGTGCTCAAGAATATACCTACAAGCATAAGGGAAACTGCGAAAAGTTTTTTCGCGATACGCTTTTCCGCAAGAATGCCGCCGCTTAAAAGGACTGCCCACAAAACTATATATGTGACGGATCATAATAAAAAACATTTTATAATCCTGCATGAATTATAACAAACGTTCTCTAACTGAAATAAACCCTACCATCTTATTTACGCTAAAGAAATATGCGATTTAGCGTACCAAAACTTGACCTAATTTTTAAATTATGTCATAATCGATAAAGTTTTTTATCATCCGGGAGGAACAGGCAATGGAGCACGTTGCCCTTATTCTCATGCTTGTTGCTACCTCATGGCAAGCCATACACGTGGTGCTTGGCGGCAAGGTCGTTAATCCGAATAAAAGGATCCTCACGATACAGGAAAGCATCTGGGTAGGTTCTGGAATCGCGTCGCTCTTTCTTTTCATAAATGCGGTAACATGGTGGCCGCAATTTGCGCTGGGAAACGGCATGAACGTCGGTCTCAAAAGGATAACGGAGATTTTCGTTATTGCAATTTTCTGGACCGCGTTTTTTAACCTCTTCATCCAATACGCGAATCAAAGATCAAAAGAACTTGCACCAGTATCATACGTAGCCCCCTACCAGGGGATGACACCGTTTCTGATCTCTTTTGCCTTTATCGTCTTCAAAGAATCGCTAAGTGCTGTCGCGTGGACGGGTATTGGAATCATTGCCTTCACCACGTACGTGCACGGCAGAGACGATATGCCGCTCCGGATTCCAAGATCGTACCAAGAGGTAAAACAGTGGGGACTTCCCCTTACTCTCGCATGGCGGCTACCGAAAAACTACCGTGAGCTTGCTGCACCCGACAGGGCAAAAGCAGAGAATATGCGCCAAGGCGTCCGGTGGGCAATACTAGCCGCAGTATTAGGCACATTCGGACTTATGGGAGACGGGCTCCTTGCGCGGCACGGAGACGCCGTACTAGGACTTTCAGCAAAATGGGGACTCGTGACAATATTTTATGCGTTCGTATATCCATACTGGAGACGCATGCGAGGTATAGAGGCAAACCCCACAATACTGTTTGAGCCGCTCCGGCGGCGCATAGCGGGAAACTGGAAAACGGTACTCACATACGGGGTCTCGCTTGCACTTCTTGAGGTTCTCGTCGCAATTGCCTTCCGGGTGGCGCCAGTCGCGCACATCGGCAGCATGAAGCGATTCCACATTGTTCTTGTTGCAATCCTTGCGTGGGTTTTGCTTGGCGAGAAAAAGAAACGACGAATCGCAACTGCTATCGGATTCGGCGTCGGCACGTTCCTTCTCGGACTTGATCCTCACGCACAAGCCCATACGCTTAATACCGCCGAGGAATATCTCTTGGCCATCAGAGAATTTTTCTCCCGATAACGAAATCCGCGCGCAGCAGCTTGCACGCGGATATTTTCATTTTGGGAATCTCTTTCGTCACGCCCTTTCTGAATCGTAATCTATACTTATCTGCTTCCATTCAGAATAAAAATCAAGTGCTTGTGTTCCGGGCTCGCGCCAGCCGTTTCCGGAAAGCCCGACGCCGCCGAAGGGCATATGGGGCTCGGAACCGTGTGTTGGCCCATTTACGCGGACTACTCCTGCATGGTAGCGCCGCACGAATTCCTCGGCGCGATCGAGTGATGAGGTATGGATTGCGCCCGAGAGCTTGAATTTTGAATCATTCGCAAGGCGAATCGCTTCCTCCAAATTTTTTACGCGATATAGGACGACGACTGGCCCGAATACTTCTTTTTGCGAAATTTCGTCTTTCGGCGATACTCGTTCAAAAACCGTAGGCGCAATAAAATATCCGTTTTTATGCGCGTCGTCAGCGAGCCGCATGCCGCCTGCAAGGATCACGCCGCGCCGGCGTTTTGCTCCATCGATTGCGCGTAAAATTTCACGCATGCGCTTTTCGGAAATAATTGCGCCATAGTCGTCGGTATCCGCAGTGCCGACTTTTAGAGCGCTTACTTTCTGAAGAAAAAGTTTTTTGAACTTTTCATATACTCTTTCAAAAACGATTATGCGCGACGCGGCAGCGCATCGCTGACCTCCATCAACAAAAGCCGCGTCCACCGCCGTAGACACCGCTCGCTCCAAATCCGCGTCGTCGCACACCACAAAAGGATTTTTCCCTCCCGCTTCAATCGAAACTTTTGCGAGGCGCGATGCAGTTGCTTTCAAAATCTTTTCTCCGGTTGCGGTTGAGCCCGTAAGACTTACAAACTCAACGCGCGGATCCGCGACCAAGGGCGCGCCGACATCCGGCCCTGTTCCCTGGAGCACGGAAAGAACTCCCGCGGAAATCCCCACTTCCTTAAAAACCTTTGCATACCACACCGCGACATACGGAGTATATTCATGCGATTTCATAATAACAGCATTTCCGCACAGAAGCGCGGGAAAAAGTTTCCATGCGATTCCGGCCGCGGGATTGTTGTAGGGCGTGATAAGCGTGCCGATGCCAACGGGCTCGCGCACAAGAAATACTCGGCGATTCGGCACCGCCGTAGGAATGACTTCCCCAAAAAACCTTCTGCCTTCTCCTGCAAAGAAAAATCCGCATTCGATCGCGGCCTCCACCTCTCCCAAAGAATGTTTTTTCGATTTCCCGGATTCTAACGCAACAATTTCCGCAAGTTCCTCTTTTTGCTCTCGCATACGAAGCACCGCTTCTCTCAAGATTTTTGCGCGCTCTACAATAGAAATCTTAGACCATACATCATATCCTTTTTCTGCTGATCTGATTGCTTTTTCAACGTCTCGAACATTTCCTCGTGCAACCTGGGAAACAATCTCACCGGACGCCGGATTACATTTCAAAAAAAATTTCCCTCCGGAGGGTCGAACTTCCCGATTATCAATCCAATGAAAAACTTTCTTCGGGTAATGTGTCATATATATCATTACTTCCTCTGAACGATTCGCTTCGCGAGCGAATACACTTCTGGAAAATCAAAAATGATGACGAAAGGAATAATATGTTTCAGAAATCGCGGATACGCATACATTAAAAATCCAAACTTCCTCGTTACGGGAATTACGGGAGAACGGAGTATCCGATCAAAAACAATACGCGCATACCGGATATGCCTTGTCCGTTTCCCTCCTCCATAGGCCTTTCCAACCTCGGGATCATCTTTATAACGCTCTTTGATACTCTTTCGATACATCGTTTTTGAAAATAAAATATCGGGCGCCGAATAAAAATGGGTGGAAAGAGCAGCTTCCGCGGCTATAACATGATCAAATTTAATACAGTCGGGATGAGGCCGCCGCATAATACTCTTAAGAAGCGCTGTACGGAAAAGGCCGAAACTAAGGAAGTAACTCACTTTCGGGCCAGGGAGCAATGCAAGCTTGAACACATCATAATATCCTAACCGCGTAATATCATACTTCCCAATAAAATAGAACTCATCCATGAGTACTCCATCGTTGTATACGCGCCGGTAAGAACTCATCGCAACGCCATAATCCGGACGCGCATCAAGTGCCTTCTTCATGGTTTCAACATATGTCGGGGCCCACCAATCATCGTCGTACGCCCACATGAAATACTCACCCCGCGCCTCCTCGAGAACAAACCGGAAATTATGGAGCTGTCCCATATTCTCTTCTTGTCGAATATACCGTACTCTCGGATCGCGCAAGGCATATTCTTTGCATATACGCTCTGTTTCGTCGTCCGAAGCATTATCCGACACAATAACCTCTATATGCCGGTACGTTTGCGACAGTAATACATCAAAAATTCGCGGGAGGAACTGCGCACGATTGTATACCGGAAGTCCGATGCTTACAAATCCTTTAATCTTCATATCCTACCTGATGCGTTTAAGAAATCCTCCGGGTGCCACGGTAACAAATAGCGACTTTTCTATTTTGTTGTCAATAATAAAATTCTTGTGTGCTTTTACAAATGCCCGCACTGCGGTCATCGGATTATTGCCGATGCCCCACGGGCGCTTTTTTGAATATTCTCGCGGCATGTATTCAACGATTGTATCACATGCAACGATATAACTCCCTTTTGTCACAAACGGCGAGTAGAGTTCGAGCTCTTTCAAAACGTGATCATGCGTGTGGTTTGAATCAAGCAACACTAAAACAGCTTTTGCTTCGCCGACTTCGCTACGCACGCGGGAAATAACATTCGGCGCTATTGATGACCCTTCAATAAGAGCAATGCGGCGAAATAGTGGGTGTTTCTCAATAAGCTTCCGATTGTGTCTTCGAATATCAATATCAATACCGATGACCTTTCCCGTTCCAAGAAGCTCACAAAGAGATGCATAAAAGACAAGAGAACCGCCATGCGCGATTCCCGTCTCAACAATTACGTCGGGCCGAAGATTAAAGATCATATCCTGCATACGAATCATATCGTACGGATTCTGAATTGCCGGCATGCCAAGCCAACGTACCTCGTAATCGAGTTTATTTCGAAGCGCAATCGTGAGCCACCGAATCGCTTCTTGTTTGAGCTTCCTTGTTTCCTTGCGTTTTCTCCGCAACACAAAACGGGATAGATGCTCGATCTCTTTTTGCGTCGGAAAATGGTATTTCTTAGCCACGGCGCAAAAATGAAACATAATCCTCAACCCCATCCTGCCACGACGGCATCAAAATTCCGAAACCTTCCGCTTTGTGAGAATCAAGCACAGAATAGAGCGGCCTCCGAATACCAGTTGATTCCTCACCGCGCCTGACAGGAACAAGCTCCTTTTGTATATCCATACGGCGATACACTTCTTTCGCACATTCGTACCAGCTGCACGATCCGCGATTTGCAAGGTGATACAATCCGGGATCTGCCGATGTTTCCAAAAAAGATAATACCGCGCGAGCAAGATGGTCAGCGTATGTCGGATTTGCGAATTGGTCTTCGGCAACTTCAATTCGATCCTTTCCTTCTGCTTCCTTCAAAATATTTAAAACAAAATTTCCTTTTTGCGGACTTCCTATTTTCCCTCCGTAGAGTCCGTTTGTCCGAATAATGTATGCGCCTTCGGGATACATGCTTCTCGCACCATATTCCCCGGCAAGCTTCGTGATGCCGTACATTTGGAGCGGATTCGGAACATCATCTTCGGTGTATGGCGCATTCTTTCGGCCATCAAATACATAATCAGTGCTGAATGTGACAAACCGAATGCGATGCATCCTTGAGAGTTTCGCGAGATTCCGTACGGCAACGCAATTGACTGAAAAAGCTTTGACGGATTCTTTTTCGCACAAAGAAACCGCATTATATGCGGCGGTATTTATAAGAATATCCGGCTTTTCGTCCTTAGTCCTCTTCTCTGAAAGAACTTCATCCGTAATATCAAATTCCTCCCGATTGAAAGAAACTATTGAAAAACGGGAACCGCGACCAGCACGCTCAAAAGCACCCGCCAACTGCCCCCCTTTTCCAATGACAAGAATTTTTTTCATGCATTTCTCAAAAAAGCGGCCATGACCCATCCTTTTCGCTCGCCAAAGGATGCTCGATTGGCCATGTGATTTGGAATACCGGATCGTTCCATCGGACTCCTGACGCGCATTCGGGAACATAGAACTCGGACATCAAATATTGAACCTCGCAATCATCGGTAAGCGTCTGAAAACCATGCGCAAAACCCCTTGGAATATAAAACAGTTTTTTCTCATCACCTTTCAGTTCTACTGCATACCATTTTCCAAACGTCGGCGAGCTATCTCGTAAGTCAAGCGCAACATCATAAATCGCTCCTTTCACGCACTGGACAATTTTATCCTCCTCCTTCGGAGGCCGCTGAAAATGCATTCCCCGGATAGTTCCCTTTTTTGCAGTAAAGGAGATACTCGCCTGTACAATGTCAAATCGGATGCCGTGTTTCTCAAATTCGTTCTTGCAAAAAATACGCGTAAAATATCCCCGGGGATCTCCGCGGAGCTCCGACTCTATCACAAATAATCCGTTAAGTGGTGTAGATAAAAAAATCATCGACGCTAGACTATTTTTACTTTCGGGACAGGAATAATAAATTTTCCTCCTCTTCGGCGAAACAATTCCAATTCTTTCATGGCAAGCACTTCAGGATAAATATTCCAACAAAGGACGATAAGATAATCAGGATGCATTTCGGTAATCTTGTCGAGTCCAAACACTTTCATATGAGTCCCGGGCGTGTAGAGTCCTTGTTTTGCGGGAGATTTGTCAACAATATAGTCGAGGTAATTTTTCCCGATACCGAAATAATTAAGAAGTATATTTCCTTTTGCAGGCGCGCTGTATGCGGCAATCCTTTTCCCGGTACTCGTTAAGTCCTGCAGTAACGAAATAAGTTCTTTCCGTGCTTTTTCTGCTTTCGCGCGAATGAGCGAATATGTTTCACTTTTGTCGTATCCCCGATCATACTCTTGATGGAAGAATGACGTTAACCGTTCGCTCTCTGGAAATATCCCCTCATGCGAAACAAAAATCCTCACTGATCCGCCCTGCATATCTACCATATGGGCGTCGTAAAGCGCAAGACCCGCATGTGCGAAAAGATTCCTCAATGCGAGAAGCGAATAGTAAAATACATGTTCATGGTAAATCGTATCAAACTTGCCCTCGAAAAGACCTTCAATATAGGGAAATTCAAATACCGCGGAGCCATGCGGCGCAAGGACGATTTTTACTCCCTCCACAAAATCACGGATCAAAGGAACATGGGCAAGCACGTTTACGCCGAAAAAAAGATCTGCCCGAATTCCTTTTTCGGAAAGCCGGCGTGCAAGGGCGGCGGTAAAAAATTCAGGAATCGTTTCAATTCCGCCTTTATTCGCAATCTTCGCAATATTTTCCGCCGGATCAATACCGAGTGTTCGCACGCAAAGCGCCTTGAATTCCCGCAAAAGCACGCCGTCATTACTTCCCGCCTCGACAACTAAATGATCTTTGGTGAGGCCAAATCGTTCCGAAAGGGTTGATGCGGTTTTCTTCGAATGCTCGACTACCGTGGCAGAGACAGACGATGCATAGAGGTATGTTCGAAAAAGTTCTTCCGGCGGGACGGCATCAACAAGCTGCACTAAAAAACAGGACGGGCAAAAGCCGACCTCCAATGGATATCTTTTTTCGTGTACCAGTTCTCTCTCGCCGAGAAACGAGTTTACAAGTGGCATCGTTCCGAGCGAGAAAAATGGAGTTATCTTCAATTCACACGATCGACAATCCATGGAAATCAGGAGAAAAATGCTGCAATATTTTTTTCGACAAGCGCCTCTGGCGATGCATGGCCACCATAGTAGTCCGTATACCAATTGACAGTGGTTCGAATGGCATCATCAATAACAAACCGCGGCCTCCACCCCAAAAGGTCTCGGGCGCGTGAGGAATCCAATGTAAGAACTGGGGCTTCTCGCAATGATGCATCGGGAACAACTTCATATTCGCCTTTCCCGAGAATCGAAAAAACCTTTTTTACAACATCCTCTACGGAAACGAAACTTTCTTCGCTCGGACCGAAATTCCACGCGCCAACCGCCTTTGTATCGCCGGTATACAAGAGTTGCGAAAGAAGAAGATAGCCATGGAGCGGCTCAAGAACATACTGCCAGGGACGGATGGAAAGCGGGTTTCGTATCACTACTTTTTCTTTCTTTTCGTACACCGATCGAAGAATATCCGGGAAAAGACGGTCTTTTCCCCAATCGCCACCTCCAATAACATTTCCCGCGCGGACCACGGCGCCGAGCGTCCGATGTGTTTTTCCAAAATTATCAGGATGAAAATACGACTCTATGTAGGCGTTCGCGGCAATATCTGCTGCGGCCTTGCTCGCGCTATACGGATCATGGCCCCCCAAAGGATTATTCTCCTTATACGGATCTGTTCCTTGAGAATCGTCATAGACCTTATCGGTTGTCACAACAACAAACGCGCGAAGTGACCCCGCTCTTCGCGCCGCCTCAAGAACATTCACCGTTCCCATGACATTGGTGGAAAACGTGGCAAGCGGATCTCGATATCCTTCCCTCACAAGCGGCTGCGCGGCAAGATGAAAAATAATCTCCGGCTTTTCCTTACGGAGAATATCGTACACAGGAATAAAATCCCGTATGTCAGCAAAATGATTCCTTATGTTTTCTCTGAGGCCTACCAGATCAAATAAATTCGGAGTGGTGTCTGGAAGAAGCGAAATCCCGGAAACGTCTGCGCCCCATCGGTGCAACACAGAAGCGAGCCACCCCCCCTTAAAGCCGGTATGCCCGGTGATGAGAATTTTTTTCCGGGCGAAAAATTTTTTCAATTCATCCATAGACATCATGCTTCCCATACTGCCCACGGCCGCCCCTCACCCCACAACCGATTTAAATCCTCCATTTCCGTATAGGTATCCATTGACTTCCAAAATCCGGTATGCTCATACACGGAAAGCTCGTTATCCTGTATGAGCCGTGGAAACGCATTTTCCATGGGCCCGGCATCAAAATAGTCAAATGCTTTTTTGCTAAACACCATGAATCCGCCGTTTACGTAGTCATTCACCATTGGTTTTTGCTGGAATCCAGTCGCGCGCCTCGACGATCGATCAATCGTGATGATACCGTATTTCGAATACGGATGCACCGCAGTAAGCGTCGCAAGCGTACCCTGATTTCTATGAAATCGAACAAGATCCTGAATATCAATGTCACCGACCGCGTCGCCGTACGTCACCATAAATTCATCCTCGGTGATATATTTTTTCGTTTGCAAAAGTCGCTCGCCTGTGATGGTTTCAAGCCCTGTATCCGCGAACGTAATTTTAAAATCGTCGAAATTGCCCGTATTATGGAAATCAATTTCATTCCGCGCGTGATGAAGAGTAAAATCGTTTGAAAATGCCCGATGATTCAGGAAATATTCCTTTACCATGTTTCCTTTATACCCAAGAGCAAGCACAAAGCGACTAAACCCATAATGGGAGTAAATCTTCATAATATGCCAGAGCATGGGTCGCCCCCCAATTTCCACCATTGGTTTTGGCTTGAATTCTGTTTCTTCCTTCATGCGGGTTCCTCGCCCGCCGCAGAGAATAATTGTCTTCATATGATGTGAATGTTTGTATAAAGATTACTCATATTTACCGTGCAGTCCACCCGCCATCGATAATAAGTGTCGCGCCCGTCATATAGGAAGAGGCCGCATGGGAGGCGAGAAAAAGGATTGCGCCGTTATATTCGTGGGGTTCTGCCATACGCCCCACAATGGTTCGCTTTGCATACTCTTTTTCGAAAACACCGTCTTGATGCGCCCGAACGCCGCCGGGAACAAGCGTATTTACGCGGATGGGAATTTTCTTGCTGCCGCAATACTCCGCAAGCCACCGCGTGAAATTAAGAACTCCCGATTTCGCAACACTATACGCCACAGGTTTATAGAAATCTTCACCGCCCCGCCTTCGAAACTCGTAGAGCGACTGGTCCGGAGCAACTACTCCGTAGTGAGAGGATATATTAATGATGCTTCCCTTTTTGCCTGTTGGACCGATACGCCGGAGAAACTCTTGTGATACAAAAAACATTCCTTTCAAATGCGAATCAATCACCAGATCCCACGCTCCTTCGGGGTAGTCCTCAAACGGACCGTTGTCTTCGGCAGGCGCATCCGGCCGGATATCAATGCCTGCATTATTTATAAGAATTGTCGGAGTGCCCCATTTTTCCTCGACCTCATCAAAACCTCGTTTCACATCGCTCTTTTTTGTGATATCGACAATATGAAGCGATGTGCGCCTCGCATCAATGAGAGGAGAAACAATATGATTCATTGCATGTTTGATATCAAAAATCGCGACTCCGGCTCCGGCGCTGGAAAGCGCTTGTACATACTGACTACCCAATAACCCAAGACCCCCGGTAACCACGGCGACTTCTCCCGTAAGATCACAATATGGTGGAGCTGTCTGCTTCATACAGAATCAAGAAAAAAACTCATTAGGGTTTTCTTTCCACCTCTCCCAAAGTTTCTCTGCAATAAAGAAATCAATCGGAGCATCTATGTCAATCGCGCGCGCCTGCGGAATCACGTGATACTTCACCCGCTCGCCGGTAAGAGAGTTAAAATCTTTTATCACCCGTGTCCAACAAGCAATGACATTCGCCCGGAAATATGCTTTCGCATAATTTTGACGGAGACCCGGAGTAACATCGCGACTGCTCTCGGTGATATAGGTGACAAGGCGCGCGCCACCCCCGCCGTCATCAATAATCTTCATGGCTTTATGGGGATGCTGGCGCGCTTCGGCAACAACAAGCGAAGAATGCGTATCTGTATCTTCAATAAGCCGCCCGATACACTGGTCAATATCGCCTGATGTCTGGAACGGAGTCGTCGGCACAAGGCGAAGAACGATGTCAGGCGCATACCCTTCATTTTTCTCAAGCCATCCGAGCGCATGGATAATATATTCAAGATCCGTCGAGTGGTCGCCGGCAATCTCTTTGGGGCGCAAAAAAGGAACCTCTGCTCCATACCGCCTCGCGATCGCGGCATATTTCTCGGAATCAGTCGAAACGATTACGCGATTCACGTACTGAGAATTTCGCGCGGCTTCAATAATCCACGCCATGAGGGGTTTGCCCCCAAGTTCTTTTATATTTTTATCAGGCACCCCCCGTGAACCGGAACGCGCGCCAACAAGAGCCAAAATTTTAAGGTGGAGATTTCTATCCATACATTATATAACGATAAAACCGCATTCCTCGTTTTTTGGATGGCCCGGGAATCAAATAAGCGAGTTGAGTGCGGCAAATACGCGCTCACCTGTTTTTCCGTCAATCGGCCCGACGAGATCCGATACGATCTGGGATCTCCCCTCTTTATGAAGCGCAGGATCGTGAAGATATCCCGTAACGGCATAGATCAATTCTGATTCAGTTTTGACCCTCCATACGCCTCCGGTCTTCTGGACATAGAGATAATGGGTCGTATGGTCAAGCGCAAACGAAAGACGGTTATGAAGAGGAACTTTCAAGTCGTCGGCTCCATTAAATCCAACAAGGACAACCGGCCTATTGAAAATTGCGGACTCAAGGGACATTGTAGATCCTAAATTTATGTTTACATCGGTCCAGCGCACAAGATTTAAAAGAAGCTTCATGTCTTCTTTTTGATACGTAAAGTTTTTTCCAAAATCGAGTATAGGCACTCCTTCGATCTTCTTGTCCGAACCCAAGGGATCAGTCGGATGCGCGCGCACCGCGAGAAGCGCATGAGAAAACAACCCGCGCTCGCTTGCGCGCATAAGCATTTCAAGATGATCGGTATATGTTTCCTCGGCGAGAACAACCGTGGGAAGGCCTCCCGTATAATACACAATCCACTTCTTTGTGGGGTCAAGTCCGATCATGCGCGCGGTTTCTTCCTTTGTCATGTGCCATGAAGAATCCCGATAGTGGGAAAACTGCGCAAATCCGACTACCCGTATGCGCTCAGGAGAAACATCGTTCCACATGATTGCTTCGCGGCGCATAATTTCGTTTTGTACCAAGAGGATGTTGGGAATGATCCGCAAGAGCAATTTTGTGCTGAAATTGTCCCAGCTCCGCACCATGCCGACCGATGGAATACCCCTCCGTTTTGCCTGCTTTAAAAATATAGTATCCTCTTCAATCATGAGCGACGGGGCAAATACCACATCGGGCCGATACCGATCAAAGTAGATCGCCCACACGCGATCTTCAAAAAAGAATCGGTATTCGATGAATCGCAGTATTTCCCGCCACACCTTTAGATGACCGAGAAACCAACAAAGACGCCTTCCCATAAACCCGGAAAAAGAACCCCCGCTCCGGTACGTTGCGAGCTGGCGAATCCACATGGATTCAGTCGGAATACTTGCAAGCGCGATCATGCGAAATATTTTTTTTGCGACTTGCCGATCCATTCCGAAATCCGGAACCGGTTCAACAATACAGCGCTCATTCGCAAAATCTCTCCGATGGGTTTCCAAACTGTCTGGAGATACAAATACCACGAGCCGCACCGCAGGATCGTTCTTCACCAAGGAATAAAAATCGCCCCGCAGGAAGTTTTTTACCTCCACATTATGAGGCGCGTTCAGAAAAAATGTCTTCATGCCACTAGCGAGGCCAGTTGAGAGCGTCTTCCGGCAGATGGGTATCTTCTTCAATGTCTGCCTGCGCGACGCGACCAATCACATCATAGATCAAACTTGGTTTGATACCGTGACCCGGTCCTTTTACCGCAAGAAGATCGGCCGTGATTACTGTCCCGATGGGAATTCTTGTCCGCGCCACAATGCTTTTTGCGAGTTTCTCGCGAAGCGGTTTCAGCTCCGAATAAAATATCTTCTCTCCCGATCCTTTAATCTTCTCAACCATCCGAATCGACGCCACCAGCTCTTTGAATTGATGTGGTTCAAGCGATGCCGCGTGGTCCGATCCTTTCATTGTTTTATCGAGGGTCAAATGTCTCTCGACAATCTGGGCGCTTCGGGAGACCGCAACGAGCGTGGGCAAAAGTCCCATTTCATGTCCGGAATATCCGACTGGAAGAGGAGTAAACCGTTCGCGAAGCGCGCCCATAAAGCGGACGTCAATCTTATCGTCCGGACACGGATATAATGAAACACAGTGAAAAATAATAAGGCGATTATTGTGCCGCAAAATCGCGCCAACAGCATCATCAATCTCGTCAAGCGTACTCATGCCGGTCGACAGAAGAACCGGCTTCCCTTTTTTCGAAACATACTCGAGAAGCGGAACATTAATGACATCAGCTGAAGGAATCTTATACGCATCAACACCCAACCGCTCCATGAAATCGGCGCTCTTCGGGTCCCACACGCTTGCAAAAAAAAGAATCCCTCGCTCTTCGGCATAGCGCTTCAATTCCCGGTAGTCCGACTCTGAAAATTCAAGCTTATTTCGATGCTCTCCGTACGTGGGAGCAAATGCGTTAGGAGAGGCATAGGGCTTTTCTAATCCCTCTTTCGTTAAAATTTCATCGGTCGTCCGCTTCTGGAATTTTACCGCATCCGCGCCAGCATCCTTTGCTGCACCAATAAGCTGCTTCGCAATAGCGACATCCCCATTGTGATTGATGCCAACTTCCGCTATGACAAATACCGGCTCCCCGGGTCCGACGTACTGCGTTCCTATTTTTACCTTTGGAGGAAGACCTCGAAGGATTGTGTGTATTTTTTCCCTGATATTCATGCTTTGGTTTTCTGCTCTTGTATAATAAAACAGAGGGCGCAGAGAAAAGGTTTTCGGTGGCGCTTATTCAGCATGCATGTGCGCCTTCTCATGCATACGCTATACGCTCCTATTCATTTATTTTAGCCAAAAGCCGCAGCCCGTCCACAATGGTACGCGAATCATTCAATGCATTGTGCGGAGGGCGGACAAGCGCTTCCCCAAACGCGGTTACAATCGTGCCGCTTGTATAGGAATACGCCGGAATTCCTCGCGCATCGAACAGAGCACGTATATCTTTGAATCGCATACGATCAAATGGAAATGGGATTTCACAAAGCCGGCAATTTTCCTCCAACACTTCGGCATCTGATCCGAACGAATAAAGATCATGCGTTCCTGCCCAGGAAAAAAATCGTGTTATCGCATCAGAAAAATCAACGCCTTCGTGATCAATTGTATGCTGCGTAATACCGGTAAGACGAGAAAAATAATCTGAAAGTTCTGGATTTCTTTTTGGTTTTATAAAGACATCAAACGAGGCCTTTTCTGAATAGACCCGGGTATCAAGAAGTACTGCGCCGATCTGGACAATCTCACGGTATTCCCCGGGCCTCTTCCATTTCGCTTCCCGACTGCCTTCCCATGCAGTATACTCCGTGTCAAAAACGACAATAGTCGGAGATGAAAAAAGGAGAGCGGGCGTCATTCTCACACAAGGGTATTAGCGAAGCGAAAGAGTAAGAACATCAACCCCTTTTGCTTCAAGAATCACATTTGCAAGATCACGAATTGCGCCGTCTCCTCCGTTTCGCTTTGCTATGAAGTGAACTCGCTTTTTTATGGTGTCTTCGGCCTGCTGTGGAGCCGCGGCAAGTCCGACTTTTCCGAGAATCTCATAGTCAGAAAGATCATCGCCCATATATGCACATTCGTCCCAGAGAATTCCATTCGCCTCAAGCCACGCGCCGAGAGAAACGACTTTATCTTTACCCTGCGGACCAGTAAAAATTCCCACCGGAGGCCAGCGGCCTTCACGAACCGACGGAAGCTCATTTAATTTCTTTCCTACTGCCTCGACAAAACCGGTTTTCTCGCCGCTCACAAACGCAATGAACACTCCCGCGTCTCGAAGAAGCGAAATTCCTTGTCCGTCAACGTGGCTCCTTTCTTTCAGCACCTCGCCCCGATCAGGATCCATAAACACCCTTCCGGTAAAAAGCACACCGTCGCCATCAAACGCAACTGCTCGAATTTTTTTTGCACGCCTAGTAAGCTCTACGCTTGCCATGATTCTTTTCCTTTTTCTTGTAAAGATCGAATCACTTCTTCAGCCCATCGAAGCTCTTTTATCGAATCAATGTCAATATCGCGCCACTCCTGAAATACCAAAGGTAAAATCCTAGTTCCACTCATGGAATTTCTTTTTACAATTACTTCGGGCCGGACAACATCAACATACCCTGAATGCCGATGCACTTTTGGAAGGAGCTGCCGAGGCATATTAAACGCCTCCGGGTACTTCTGAAATACGTCCGGATACACGCTTGTCAAAAGCGGTTTCAGAAATTTTTCTCCTTCATCCAGCATATACATTTTAAACGGAGTATGGAGCGGAGAGCACACCGAACGCACTGACGTCGCATCAGGATTTTCCAAAAGCAGTTGAATTCCTGTATCGATATCCGCAGATGATTTAAGAGGCGTTGTCGGACGGAGATGAACCACCGCATCTGGCTCGTATCCTTCTTTCTCTTTAAGAAATGTAAGCGCATGCTGAAACACCGGCAAATCAGGAGTCGAGTCCTGGGCTAATTCTTTGGGGCGCATAAAAGGCACTTCCACGTCCAATTTCCGCGCTATACTGGCAATCTTTTCATTGTCGGTTGAAATAATCAAGCGCGAAATAAGCCGCGAATGCTGTGCGGCCATAACCGTGTAGTATAGAAGTGGCTTTCCCGCGCAAGGATAAATATTTTTCTCCGGAATCGATTTCGAATCCCCCCGCGCAAGAATTACCCCAAGGACTTCTTTCCTTTTCCCCGCCATATATACCTATAACGTGGAAAATAAAAAGAAAGTCAATAATCGAGAGACCAAAAAAGCGAGCCAAGGGCCCGCTCTAGATTACACGTAAAACCTTAAACTGTTCGTAATACTCATACATGCCCCAGTACCAAAGATAGATCGCGTTTCCGACAAGCACATTGAATCCGAGACCGGCGTTACGCAGCCACCATTCGAAACTTCCAAATCCGCCGTGAAGCATAATGCTTGCCCAAAACCATATAACAAGTGCGTTTGAAAAAATACCCTTAAGGAAAAAAGATCGAGGATAGTGCACGCCCTTCGTACGGATGGTTTCCAGGTCGAGAAGAATCCAGCGAAATACAATCACAGTAGCCACAATCGCGCTTATCACCTCAAACCCCCAACCAGGGCCAAATAGCGAATAATCCAGTTGGCGCAAAAATCCGATAAGAAGCCCAAGGAAAACCGCACACGCTGAAAAAAGAATTCGTGCGATTACTGCACTCGCTGTGAGTTTCCAGTATGACCTCAATCCCTCGCCGATCTGCCATCCGATAACCGAGAGAAGCAGGAGTTGCATCCAAAACCAACTCTGGCTTACGCCGCCGATCATCCATGCGCCAACATTAATAGAAAGAAGCAACGCCCAATGGATGAAATCGTATATGCGAGCTTCGATATTTACCTTCTCGCCATCACGAATGGCAAGTAACAAATCGAACTGTCCTGAAAGAATCACGAGAATACCAACCGGAGGAATCCAAAACGCAATCGCATGAAAAGTAACGAAACTCCATATCTTCTCAACAGAAACGATGACGTATATACAAAGGACAATAAGCCCACTCCAGTATGCAGAGCTGAGCACGCGTTTTACTGTTTGCACGAGGCCCCTCCCGGAAACGAACTGAAAGCATCATATAATAAAACTATCTAGCCGTCAATGGACAACAAAAATACAACCGGATCGCCATTCGAATATCTCATTTTTGAATAAGCGTATGTACTGCATCGGCAATACGCTTCCCCGAATCTCCTTCGTAAGGAGCAAGAAATTCTTTTATGAGGCACGTGCGCCCGTCTGCATCCTTCCGGGGGTTCTCCAAATATGCGTTGATTGCTTCCGCAAGTGCGCCTTCGCTGTCTGCGGCCCGAACACCGCCGGTTGCCATCATGGCTTCATAGTGCGTGTAGTGATGCCGGAACCGCCGCGCCGATATCCAATAGTTCACGCGTGTTTTTTCAAATGCGGCTGATAGTGCCGGCTTGCCGAGCGCAACCGCATCAAGCGCCATGGTGGATCCGGACGTAATCACCATCTCGCTATGAACAATTGAATTTACCAGATGCTTCATTTCCTCTTCCCCCATCTCCCAACTATCCACCTGGGAGGAAAGATATACTGCATTGCGATCAGGTATGACGTGGCGGAATGACTTCATCCGCTCGAGCGGGCTTTGAAACGCGGGATGCGCGCGAAATACCATAACAAGATCCTGCGGAATTTTTTTTGATTCGACAAGCGCCTCAAACACATCCGCAATCTCGCCCTCTTTTGGGAATAAAAAGTCGCCCATAGCGCCAAACAAAATCATTCGTTTTTTCGGATCAATGCCGAGTTTTTGCAAAAATGCATCACGCGGCAAAATCCATTCGTTCCTGAAATACCAATCATTTTGCGGAAATCCGACCACTTCAAACATCTCCGGCATCAAAAAATGATATGTCATTCCCATTCGCTTTAAATACTCATTTTGCAAAAGCATTCGGTCGGGCACTACGCGCAAAAACCCGTGCGACGTGAAATTATCCCATCCGCGGAGCATCGCAATTGTAGGAATTTTGCGACGCTTGGCCTCGCGAAGCATCGCGACATCAATTTCCGGATGAATTGCAACGGTTGAAAACAAAAGATCGGGCCCATAGCGATCAAAAAGCGCCCGCACTGTCGGAAGCTGCTTTCGCATAAGTTCTATCCGGCGAACAAGCACTTGAATAGTTTTTGATCTGCCGAATGCGTGCCACAAGAATCGCTTGAACATAAGCGCGAGAAAACTTCCGCCGTCATGTCTCTGGCGCATCTGATTGAAGGTTGTTGTTCCGGTTTGGAATGCGTTTCGCGAAATAAATGCAAGCGCTTTCTCGAGAAATCCCGGCGCGACATACGGAAGTTCTTCAACCGTTATATCCTTCCCGAAAAATTCTTTTGCATACTGCTCCTTTTTCAAAGATGCGGTAACCAGTACAATGCGGAAATTTCTTTCCGCATTGATGTAATTCCAAAAAGATCCGCGAAGCACGTTTCGTGCGGCAGACGCCTCTGGAACAGTAATAAAGATTGTTTTCTTCGGCACAAAGTCAGCTCTTCTTGATTACAAAATATTTTCTTGCTTTTTCGTCATAATCAATGCGGTACGGCGTCCCTCGAAAGAATTCATCAATTGCTTTTGTGGCTCCGGGCCATCGGGGACTTTTGTATTCGTCGAACAAGATTACGCCCCCGTTGGCAACTTGTGGAAAGAATTTCTTAAGCACCGCGCGATACGACTCATAGAGATCCACATCAATATGCAACAGTGCAATGGGGCCGCCATCGTACGAATCAACCGTATTCTCAAAAAATCCCTTAACGAGCCTCACGTTCTTTGTGAGAAATACGGGGGAAATCCTCGCGGTCATCAAAATCTGCTTAATATCGTCAATTGATGTCCCTGACCATTCTCCTTTCTTTGGATTACGGACACTATCGTCTTCTTTTGCTGGTTCGGGAAAACCCTCAAACGAATCAAAACCCCACACCATGCGATTCCGCCCCTCCATTTCAGCAAACGAAGAAAGGAATAAAAATGTTGTCCCTCTCCCTACTCCGCATTCAACAATAGCCCCATCGACAGCTCGGATATTCTCATACATCTTTCCCATATACAGAATCTGCGTGATTCGCCGTACCGTAAGGGGAATTTCCTTTTCGGAACTTTTTTTCACATCATATCCAAATGCACCAATAACTTTCTTGATTATCTTTTTTAGCATCATACGCACATCGTATTGTTACATGGAAACCGCATCATTACACCAATGAAAGAATAAAATGTGTCAGCCGCTCGGACGATTTTCCATCAAAGGGCTCGATAAACCGCTCTCGGATGCAATCCCGCCCCCCGAGATCCTTTTGGGGATTTTCCAAGTAGGTACGTATTGCATCCGCTAACTCACGCTCGGAATGCGGGCGCCGCATGCCGCCGCAGTTTCCCACTTCTTCCCAGTCAAAACACATGCCTCCATGAACTTTCGCTAAATAACGCCCGTAGGGAAACTTTTTTCTCCCTTCAAACGCAAACGCTATGACCGGCTTTCCAAACGCAATAGCATCGAGAATAATCGTTCCCGATGTGGTAAGCAACAACTCGCTATGATACAAAGAATTTATTTGGTGAGAAATATCAGACAAATCTTCTTTTGGTTGTCCGGCGCGCGGGATCTTGCTTGCGCGCACTTCATCCGCAACCACATGGCGCAATGGCTTCAGACGGCTCAACGAAAAATTGTAATACGGGTGGTTACGAAAAATAAATACGAGATCGGATGGCAACACGCCCTTCTCGACCATATCATCGAGCATCTCGGCAAGAGAAACCTCCAACTCATGCAAAATTCCGCCTACCGCGCCAAACAGTATAACCCGTTTCGAAGAATCTATTCCAAATCGTTTTAAAAATTCATCACGGGGCGCCAATAGCTCTTTATCCGCATACCAATCATAGTGCGGAAAACCAGTGATAACAACTCTGTCCGCGGGGAAAAAATTATATTGCACGGCCATTTCCTTAACATACATGCTGGGAACAACCATATAATCCGGATGCATCAACATGAAACCAATGTTGCTTAACGCGTCCCACCCGCGAATACCCGCAATCGTCTTAATTCTTCTGCGTTTAGCTTCACAAAGCACAGGTACGTCATATGACGTACTCGCAATATTGGTACTTAAAACAAGTACGGGATTATATCTATCAAAAATTTCTATAATATACTTATAAGCAGGAATATGCGACACTCGCTCGCGCACAATTCTCTGAATTATCCTCGCAAGGGGCCGCCAAGTTCCAAACGTATAGGCAATGATCCTGTGCAACACTATACGATAGAGCGGCACACGGGAAATGTGACGCTCTACAAGGCGATGCCATGCGCGACTCAACTTTTGATGAAACGCCGAGCGGGAAAGAGAAATTAACATCTCAAAATATTTGGAGGTTTTCACTCGGGGAATAGCGACTATGTCTGCACCTGCGCCCCCGAATTCCGATCGGTATCCGGCTTCTTCCGCTTTCGAGACAATCAAAACGACTTTCACATCCGGGCGTTTTGCAAGCTCTGCCACAAAACCGCTCCGCAAAAAATATCGCGGTATCATCGGTCCTCCTGCAGTAGAAATAAAAATAACCTTTTTTTGTGTATCCATTTCTTTACACTGATAATGCGGATCTTTTCACATGATATGCTTTATAAAAATTTGATTGTGGATCCTCAAGGAGCTTTCGCGGATTACCTTCTTCTATAATCCTGCCGCCGTGAAGCACGTATACCCTGTCAGCATCCAGTACCGTTGATAAACGGTGCGCAATCATAATGACCGTTACTTTCCCATGAAGCTGCTGAAGCGCTTTCTGAATGAGTGATTCTGATTCATTATCCAAAGCGCTCGTTGCCTCATCAAGGACAAGAATCTCGGGGTGATGCGCAAGCTCCCGTGCAAGCACAATCCGTTGTCGCTGTCCCGCCGAAAGCATAATACCACGATCTCCCACCATAGTATCAAGACCATCGGGAAGCGACTGAACATATTCGTAGATATGCGCTTCTTTTACGGCATTCTCGATATCGGTTTCTCCAATCCCTGTACGATAAAAAAGAATATTGTTTCTGATAGTGTCATTCAAGAGAAAAATATCCTGCGGTACATATCCAAGATGCATCCGCCATTCCCGTACCCCTATGGAAGAAATATCTTTGCCGTCAATCATGATTTCTCCCTTCTCGGGAGTAAAAAGACGAAGCAAAAGATCAACTAATGATGTCTTTCCTACGCCTGAAGGGCCCACCACTGCAATCGTATCTCCCTTATGAACGGTTATCTGAATTCCTGAAAGCACCGGTGGTCCACTGTGATAAGAAAAAAATAAATCTCGGAATTCAAGCTCATTTTGAAACGAGAAGGGTTCGTCTCCAAGATCATGTTCTCGATATTTTCTCAATGAATCCATAAGATAAATAATATCTGCGGTATGGGGCAGCAAATCAGAGATGGTATGGAGCGATCGCTGTATTGACTCCACGTCAACAAAAATTTTATGTATCAAATAAATAGTTGCGATAAGTGCTGCAAGATTAAATCCGGGAGTTCTATAGGACAACACGAAAATGACCGTGATGAAAACAAAACTTATCGGCTGGATGAATGCAGCGCTTGACGCCCGGAGCATGTAGCTTCTTATATTGAGCCGGCGCAGTATCGCAAGCAATTCCGCGGTCTTTTCCCGGACCCCATTTTCAACTGCTGCAGCCTTTACCACTTTCATGCCGATGACATGCTCACTTAAGTGTTGTGAGGCGTCTTTTTCAACCTGGTTCACGCGGTACGCCGCCGCTTTTGCAATTTTTCCAAGCGGGAGAAGCAAAATAAGGAGGAGTATTCCCCCGCCCATAGTGATAAGCGTGATATTCGGCGAAATATTCACTGAAACCAAAAAATACATACATACCGTCGTAAGGGCTAAAATAGCGTGTCCAAACGACATGAAAAGCGCGGCGCCCTGATCCACACCTCGGATAAAAGCGCTCTGGATATATCCGAGTTTCTGCCGCAATAAAAATCGCCATTCTGCTACGAGCGCCAACGAAAAAAGCTCCTCCCGCATATGGCGCTTATAGTCAGTAACAATTTTAGTGCGCACGTAGCTAAAAAGAAGAATGGCACATGCTTTAAAAATAAAAAGTGCTACCATAAAACTTAAAAGTGATGTCACGCTCAATGGAAACGGAAGGTATCCGTTGATAGCGATGATTAATCGAGACTAGAAATTATCGCTTGCGTGGACGCTTCCTCCAGCGATGAGGGAAAACAAAGGGATCATCGCGCTAATGCTCACACTTTCGAAAAGTCCGCCTAAAAACCCCAATACCACCATAACTGCAATCCTCCCCTTATATCTCCCGAAGGCGCGATAAAATATATAGAAATTTTTTGACGCTTTAATCCGCTCAATCATGATTTTTGAGAAAATGATCAAGAAAACGAAAAAATCTTTCGGCGTTTTTTCCGTCTAATGCTGAATATTTTTCTTCGATGAATTTTCGCAGATTTGAATTTTTCTTCCACCTCTGTTGTTCTCCGGGAATCTTCGTACCATAGTCGAGATACTTATGTAACATACCAACAAGCATCTCTCTGTTATAAGCAATCTCGTGAAAAGTACTTGTTGCGGGACTTAACAACGCTGCCTCTTCCATGCGGCGTCCCGAACTCAAACCAAGATCGCTCGCCTCCGCCCACCACGGCACCACAACAGCAACATCTGCAATAAGCGCATCGAGGCAAGACGTTGAATTAAACCCTACAAGCACCCGGGGACGCTTTGCGAGAAAATACTCCATTGGTCCGGTTACTACCTGAAAATCAGGAAATGACCTTTTGATAGTAACTATCTCGCGTACGTCTCGACATTTTATCGTGATATGCGTTCGCAGAATTTCATCCCTATAGAGCGCTTGAAGGACCTCGCGCCAAAGAGTTGCTGCGCCGTACGAAGGATCTTGAAATGCTGCAACAAGAATAAATGGCTCTTCTTGATTTTGACCCGCCTCGGGCGACTCGGAAATTTCAACAAGACGGTCAACGCGTGGACAGCCAGTTACGAACGATTGCGATGCGGTTACAGCACGAGCAGCAATAAAAACATCCTTTGCGTACTCGTTATAAAATAATACCGCATCGCCATCATAGCGAAACTGCGCTTTTGTGTATATTTCCACTGTTTCCTCTTTATAGAATTTCGAGTAGATGATTGATTCCTTATAGAGCGAAACGAACACTCCGCCGCACTTTTGTATGGCAAAAACCCATGGATATTCCTGAGCATAATCAATGAGTCCGGTCAAAATAACGCGGACACGAATACCTGTTTGCTTCTCGATAAAATACATTATGCCTTCATATATGCGTACCATTCGCTCTGTAAATTCGCGATAGTGATTCCGATGGGCGTAAAATCCCGTCTGAACAGCAAATCCAGCAGGCCACACGGCTTTCGTAAGAAGTGCACGGACGAAACTGGGGTACGACAGTATGGTATACGAAAGGTGATGCGCTTTTTGGTATTGCCGCAAAGCATCTTTGTCATCGTTAAAAATACGCCGATCCATTGCCAAAAGAACGACCCCAGAAGACGGACGCGCGCACTCTTCACGATTATTAGAAATAACAAGAAAGGCAATGAGTCGAGAGATTGCGGAATCAAGATGCAACCACCATAAAATCCGCACTCCGTACACCAAAAGGGTCTGTTTTGCAACGGGACGCAACAGACCCTTGAAAAAAGAAATGACTCTTGTAGATATGCGTTTCACTAAAATCGCGAAAGCCTAGACGATTAAATCCCATGCAAGGGGCGTGCCGCGTTCAATATCTTTTGCAGCGGCTTTCCCGATAATTTCTTCATAGTGCTTGGTATGAAGGCCGTTTGCGGGACGAATGGAGCGCGCGTTTTCTTTCGTGAATACCTCTCCTTTTTTCATATCCTTCACGACAAACAGTGATCTTCTAAAACGCGTATTGTATCGTTCCTGTTCAGTCGCCGGTCCGTAGTGCGGCGCGCCGAGCATTGTTTCGTGCTTTCGTATGGTAGCAACCATTTCCTGTAACTCCTGTGGTTCGATGGAAAACTTCGCGTCAGGACCGCCGTCGCTCCTTCGCAGAATAAAATGCTTTTCAATAATTGCGGCGCCGTGCGCCGCCGCAATAATAGGAATCTCAATGCCGCCATTATTATCAGAAAACCCCGCCACCACGCCGAATCGTTCCTCAATATCCCGCATTGTTTTTAAATGCATAACCGAAGGATCGGGGTCTCCGGTGTAACCTGTCACACAATGCAAAATCGCAATTTCTTTGGCGCCGTTTTCACGCAGTGTTTTCAGCGCAAGTTCAATATCTTCAAGCGATGCGTATCCGATAGACATAATAACCGGCTTCCCGGTCCGTGCGATTTTTCTTAAAAGGGTTACGTCATTCACTTCGTATGACGCAACTTTGTAGCAAGGGACATCCATTGATTCAAGCAGATCAACTGCCGTCTCATCAAAGGGTGTTGAAAATAAAAAAATCCCTATTTCGTCGGCAATTTTTTTTAGTTTTGGCTGCCAATCCCACGGTGTATATGCTGTTTGATACAGCTCGTATAGCGTCTTCCCTTTCCAATCGTCAGGATTATCCTTCCCGCCAACCAAAAACCATTCTTTATTGGAATCAATCGTTATTGTATCCGGCGTATATGTTTGCAGTTTAACTGCGTCTGCCCCTGCTTCTTTTGCGGCCTTAATCATTGCGACCGCCTCATCATATTTTTGATGGTGATTTGCAGATACCTCTGCCACAATAAAGCAAGGTTTCCCTTGTCCAATCTCGCGCCCGCCAATGTGAATCAGGGATGTTTTCATAATTCATAAACTATCTCCGCCAATATACCAGCTCAAACGCTTCCGCAAGAGGAAACCCCGACTGTCCCCCTCGTACTTTCGCGAGCGCCTCAAGATATTCTTTTGATCGAGGGTGGGGAAACACCCGAATCTCCCCGGTATACTCTTTCATGGCGTCCCATTTTTTTTGAAATAATTTCTTATCAAGAGCAACAAATACATTAGGGCTAAAAATGTCCTTACCGAAACTCCATTCTGTTGAAGAAGGTATTTCAGACGCAAATACTTGCTCAAGCGGCAGAGAATGTGCGGGTAGTGGTCGAACTGCGGCCTCAATAGCTTCACGAGTCCTTCGATGGTCAATATTTACATCAGAATAATGATGCGTATAAATAATGGTCGGTTTCAATTCCTGCATAACCTCTTCAATCGTATGCACAATATCTAAAAGAGACACAGAATCGAACTTGTTATCGGGAAAATCTTTTAAAATAAGACGCTCAACTCCCAGTGCCTTATTTGCACGCCTCGCGTCCTTTTTTAGTTGCTCCAAAATCCTGGTCTTTTCAATTTCCGAAAGCCCGGCCCGCGCCCGCACTCCCTCCCCAAGAATCAAAACCCAGACACGGTCTCCCGCGGCCGCGTGCTTTGCAATAGTGCCTCCGCATCCCAAAACCTCATCATCGGGATGCGCCACAACCACAAGAATTCTTTTTTTTCGATCAGCTTTTTTCTTCATGAAGTTTACCCTTAATTAGAACGCGGGCAGAGACGGTATTGTTTTTAAATTCGGCATCCGTAAACTCCAGCCGGTTGCCATTGTATTCAATAAACGCCCTTGGATATCCTTCCGCATCAAGCATCCGAATGAAATCGTATAGTTTTTTCGAGGTTAGATTTTTCGGGATTTCGCTCTCTTCGGACCTGCGCCTTTTAAAAAGAACGACTTTCCCTTTCTGCGG
>CAYHJX010000003.1:0-6026 GCA_964357005.1 uncultured Candidatus Saccharibacteria bacterium
TATAGAGCACAAACACCCATTTTGACCGGATAATGCCCTCATCCCGCAAAAATTCGCCGATCGCGCGCGAGCCCAGCCACTGCGGAATCACGACCTCCTTTTTCATGTCAAAATCCGCATGGGGCGAATATATCTCGTAAAGAACAAACAAAAGAGCAATCGCGCAAAACACGGCGAGAATTTCTGCGCCTTTCAACAGGATTTGTTTGGTGCGCGGTTTTGTTTCATCAGTCGGATTTTTTTTTTCTTCTTTTTTTTCCGCAACAAGCGGAACAAACGCAAATCCCGGAAATTCTTTTTTCTCCCACGCGTTTTCGCTTTGCTTCGTGAGCACCCAGATTGAATCACCGACCGGCGCGACGATCCTTCCGCCTATTGCAAGCTCGCGCCTCCATTCGTCGGGAATATCTCCGCCGGCCGCTGCGCTCGCCAAAATTCTGTTAAACGGTCCTTCGGACTTCAATTCTTTTGTGCCGTCGCCGCAGACAATTTCCGCCTGTGTATCAAGATCAAATTTTGAAAGGTTTTCCTGCCCAAACGCGCATAATTTCTGAATTCGCTCAACCCCAATCACGTTTCCCTTTTTCCCGGCAATATGGGCAAGAAGTGCCGTAGTCCATCCAGACCCGGATCCCACATCCAATATGCGATCGCCCGCTTTCGGCTCAAGAAGCTCAAGCATAAACGCAACCGTAAACGGCTGCGAAATGGTCTGTCCCTCGCCAATGGGGAGGGGATAGTCCTCGTACGCCTCATCCGCGTGCCCTTCGGGAACAAATTTCTTTCGATCAATCGCGCGAAACGCTTCGATAATCCTTGATGTCTTGAGGACTTCTTTTTCTTTAAGATGCTCTATGAGTTCTTCGTTCGTTTTCATACCATTCCTTATGATACCGGGAATAAAGGATTTTTTCGAGTGTCGGCGTCAGTGTTTCTGGTAGAGAAATATGCCATCTGTTTCTTTTTCCGGTATCCAGCCGGAAATGGGGAATGTATTTGAAACAATCTTTGCGCCGGACTTCAGCTCACTCGCAAATTTCTCTTTCAGTTTCTCAATAACCTGCGGGGAAAGATAGAGAAAAACAATGTCCGCATCCCGAAGCGAAACCGAAAAAATATCTTTGCGGGCGATACTAACTGTATCGCTAACTCCGGAAAATCGAGCTTTTATGCGAGATACCAACACGAGAAAGGGATTTAATTCTGCACCGTATGAGCGCGCGCCCTTTTTTGCGGCCTCAATAAGGAGAGTTCCGTCGCCAGACCCGAGATCGATAATAACGGTTCCCGGCTTCATGTCCGCAAGCTCAAGCATGACGCGAATCTTTTTCTTATTTGAGCGCACAAACGACACGCCAATCCAATATCCATACACAAGCGAGAAAAAAATAACAGCAAAAAGGAAAACCGCACAGAGTAAAATAATGAAAATGGCGGAAACGATACTATACAAAGCGATATCAAAATTTCTCACAAATATGATTTATCGCCCGATCAAAATGGGCTGATAGGACGTGTTAAACGTGACAGTAAGCGGTTCAATCCGCTGAATCTCTTTATTTTTGAGAGTAACCTCAAACATGAGACCGCGCCCTGTATCCTCAGAAAAATTTTGATCAAAAACAAAATTTCCCAAACTATACGCGATATATCCGCCATCATATTCTTCAATTTCTCCGACAACGTGCGGATGATGACCAACGATAATGTTCGCACCCGCGCCAATCGCGGCGTGCGCCACTGTTTCTTGTTCTTCGGTGTGCGTGGTCGCATATTCGGTTCCCCAATGAAATGAGACAACTATGACGTCAGCTACCTTTTTTGCTTTTTCTATATCCCGAGTCATCTCATTAATATCAGGAAACGCGACTGCGGGTTTTGAGCCCTTAAGACCAAGGGATGTTGGAAGCACGTTCGTATATGCTAAGAAGGCGATTTTCGTTCCTTTCACATCTATCACCACAGGCGCGTGAGCTTCCTCATAGTCGTATCCACCGCCAATATACCGTATTCCATTATCTCCGAGAATCTGCAGGGTTTCCTTGAATGCTTCGGCGCCATAATCCCAGATATGATTATTTGCAATCGAGAGCACATCAAACCCGGCATACAAAAGACCCTCGATAGCTCGAGGATCTGCTCTAAACGAATACATACTTCCCATATTTGTCCCTTTCGCCGATATCGGCCCTTCCAGATTCCCAAAAGTGATATCGGCGCTTTTGAGAAAATCAGCTGTTTCTAAAAATGGATATCGCCAATCGTTGTTTCGCACCATGATGTCTCCAATGAGGCGGGATAGCATAATATCTCCGACAAAAAGAAGCTGTATTTCTTCGATAGCGCCCTTTTGAACGGAGGATTGCTCAAGAGTGCCAGCATACGAAGTATTTTCAACGTTTGAAATTTTTTCTTTAAAGATGGATATTTGATACAAAAAGGCGCCAAACAGCATCAACAAAAAAACGCCGAAGATAAAATATATTCTCGGATGCTTGAACAAATATCCAAAATCAGCTTTTAGTCCTCTCTGGAACATCGTCTTTGAACCTTTCGCTCTCTATACACCAAGTATACCGCCTGATGCGGATACTATATCGTATGGAACAACAAATCGATTGACAAACAATTTCGGTGGGGGTGAGATTCGAACTCACGGTACCCTTACGGGTACACCGCATTTCGAGTGCGGCGCTTTCGTCCACTCAGCCACCCCACCATTTATTCTGAAAATAGAAATGGATATGCTGATACGGCAGGAAAATCGCATCTAAAATACCATGCAATTTGTAAAAACTCAAATTACGCCGAGTGGTCTGAATTTTCCCTTTGCGATACGAATCTTTTTTCGAAGATCTGGCTTAGAACCACGGCTACAAAAAGAAAGAGTATATAAATCGCGAGAATCGGAATTGTGCCGAGGGGGGATGAGCGCAGGAGTCCGAGTATAAACGCCGAATACCACGATACAAACGAAATTCCGCCGAGCGCAAACGAAATTTTCCGAAGCCGGATGATGATCGTCGATTCATTCTCCCGGCCGCGCGCGGAAAAAATAGCAAGAAGGCGCGGTGTGACAAATAAATTCAAAATTGCTCCGTTCCATACAATGACAGCGACAACAGCCATTTTTGCAAGAAATTTCGGTGAATGAAGATATCCTTCGGTATCGCTTAAAAAAAGTCCAAGTCCGGTCAATATGACGATTGCAAGCGAAGCCCACATAACTTCTGAAAACATTCTTAATACGCCTACTTCCCATTCAGAAATCACAAAATCCTTGAGAAACCGGAAAAAGAGGATATCAGCAAACGTTGCGCCGCCTAACCCCAATGCCATGCCAAGGACATGAAGTCCGACAATGACGTCTTTTTGGCCCAGAAGAAATGAAATAAATTCTCTGCTCGTGCCTGCCGCTGATGAAAGAAAAATAATTGTCGAAAGCATGGCAGACGCAAGGCACCACGTACACCACTGGCGAAGGGTGAATGCCTGAATGAATGTAAGATAGAGTGAAAACAAAAATGCGCCGAGAGACAATGCAAACAAAAAATACAAAAACGAGGGCAGCACATATTCGGGGAGCGCAACAATAAATCCGTAACTTCCGGCAATGATCCCATAATACAAAAGCCCGAGAATCTCTACGGGAATGCCAAAAAACCGCGAGAAATCACTGTGAATTACTTCCTCGCAGTTCGAGTTTAACGGACAAACAAGCACTTCATGGCTCGATTTTTTGTGGCGGATATAAAAAGAGATAAGAAACCCGCCGAACGCGCAAAAGATAATCAAGAGATACGGAGCGATATCCTGCATTCTTGCATTATACCAGCGTGATGCACTTGAGAAAATGGACGGTGCAGGATTCGAACCTGCGGCCTTCGCGGTGTAAGCACGACGCTCTAACCAACTGAGCTAACCGTCCAAAAAAATTATTCTCCTGTCCAGCTTAATATCCAAGTCGGTTTTATCTTTATGATAATTCTTGACCCGCCAGCTTTCATAAGTTCCCGCCAATATCTTTCTGCTTTCTCGATGGGTAAATACTTGCGCGCAAGCCGAAGAAGCAATATACCTTTTGGATCATCCTCTACCTCGACGTCCCCATACCCTACTACTGCAGCATAAGGAAGAGAGTGTTCAGCAATCGAGAATCCCGCGCGAGGATTCACGGAGAGATTTTTTGCCTTTTTTCTCTCTCGGGTGGTACTTATCAAAAACGAATCACCGCCATATTCAAACCATACCGGTGCCACATGCGGGTATCCTTCGGGGGTGATCGTTGCCAAGTCCATCAAAACTGGCCGCGCAAGAAATTTGTTGAGTTGGTCTCCCTTCATTGAAGGAGTCATGGGATTTGAAGTACTCATTTTTTCTTCATAAACCATTGGATGATATAGGATTTGAACCTATGCCCCTTCGCACGTCAAGCGAATGCCTACCGGGGAATCTTTTTTCACATCATCTATCATGGGCGCACAAGGGATCGAACTTTGGGCCTCGAATACGTCAAATTCGCGCTCATCCCAGGGATTCATTCATCTTCAAAAGCAAACTGGGCGTTGTAGGGATTGAACCTTATTTCGTTTCCTCCAACGAAATCCGGGGCGATTCTTAACGGCTCGTCACCTCGCCTAAATCGCCCGTCGAAACAAAGACATTTGTTTCGACCCTCTCATACGTCAACTTTACGCTCTGCTTCACCTTCCCACCTTTGGTGGGCGTTGAGGGGATTGAACCCCCGGCCTACTCTACGTCAAAGAGTCGCTCTACCACTGAGCTAAACGCCCAAGGGTGGGAGGGCAAGCTGAGCTAACCGCCCAAACGACGGTCCCACGGGGAATCGAACCCCGATTAGCGGACTGAAAACCCGCTGTCCTGACCATTAGACGATGGGACCTCAATCAAGAATCTTTCGAAATTATAATAGGAAAACCGTCAAAAATCAACATGAAAAATGGTAACCTTTCTGTTCGGAATAGTTTATGCTATTTTTACTCCATGCGTTATGAAGCAGTTATTGGCCTTGAAATTCATGCCGAACTGAAAACTCGGACAAAGATGTTTTGCTATTCGCCAAATGACACGAACGAAGAACATCCGAACACAAATATCTGCCCGGTCTGCACGGGGCACCCGGGAACGCTTCCCGTGATAAACGAGGAGGCGGTGAAAAAAGTTCTTTTGGTCGGATGCGCGGTACAAGGAACGCTTGCCGAGCACTCGCAGTTTGACCGGAAAAACTACTTCTACCCGGACCTCCCGAAAGGATACCAAATCTCCCAATACGAATATCCGCTCGTGAAAGGAGGAATAATGCAACTCGAAACGCCAGAAAAAAAACATATCAGAATTACCCGCATACATCTTGAAGAAGATACCGGACGTCTCATTCATGATAAGAAAACCGGCGAAACGCTCGTAGATTTCAACCGAGCCGGAATTCCCTTAATGGAGCTCGTAACCGAACCGGATTTCAGAACAGGAGAGGAAGTCCGCGAATTCGGCGAAGAACTCCAGAAAATTTTACGCTACACGAATGCATCAACCGCTGACATGGAAAGGGGAGAGATGCGCGTGGAAGTGAATATTTCGTTGAGGCCGGAGGGGTCGAAGGAGCTCGGCACAAAAGTTGAAGTGAAAAACATAAACTCGTTCAAATTTGCCGCGGATGCGGTTGACTACGAAATAAAACGCCAGTCAGAAACGCTTGAAAAAGGAGAAAAAGTCGTGCAGGAAACGCGGGGATGGGACGAAGATAAAAAAATGACATTTTCTCAGCGTTCCAAAGAGGAAGCGCATGACTATCGCTACTTCCCAGAGCCCGACCTGCCGCCGCTTGCGTTTTCCGCCGAGTATCTCGACGCCATACGCCAAACGCTTCCTGAACTTCCGAAAGAAAAAAAAGCTCGTTTTATGAAGGAATACCGTATGACGCCGCATGACGCATCGCTTATCACGCGTGACAAAGAAACGGCAGCATATTTCGAGGAAGTTGCAAGCGAACTCTTCGAACATGACAA
>CAYHJX010000003.1:6036-32055 GCA_964357005.1 uncultured Candidatus Saccharibacteria bacterium
CCGATCTGGGAAACTTCAGAAAAGCCAAAAAAAAATCTGCTTCAGCTTGCGGCGTCTTTTTTCACGGGCGAATTTATGCGGATGCTCAAGGGGGGCGGGAGCATTGCCGATGTGAGAGTCACGCCGGAGAATTTTGCCGAACTCGTTCTCTATCTTGCTGAAGATAAAATTTCGAATCTTGCGGCAAAGAAGGTTTTCGAAGAAATGGTGCGCTCGGGCGAAGACCCATCTGATATTATTGACCGCCTCGGCCTCTGGCAAGTGTCAAACGCAACCGATCTCGAAAAAATCACCCACGACGTTATTGAAAAAAATCCCAAAGCGATCGAGGACTATAAAAAAGGGAAGGAAGCGTCTCTTCAATTTCTCGTTGGGCAAGTCATGAAAGAATCCCGCGGGAAGGCGAACCCAAAGATACTTCGTGCTATAATAGAAAAACTTCTGGCAAAAACCTAAATGTCATTCCATCTTTCAAAAAAGAAATTACGCGTCATTGAATTTCTCATCATCGGAGTATTATTCGGCCTTATCGAGGATATTATTGCGGTAAAAGCGGTTTCCGACGCAATCATAAATCCCCGGGTGATTCTTACAATCCTTGCTGTTGCTATCCCATTTGCTATTGTGAGCGAACTCATCGTTGATAACCCAAAGTTCTGGACTGTCATAATGCTCAGCAAGCAAGAAGGGGGAGAAGAAAAGAAATAAGCCGTCAGTATAGATATGGACATACTTTTTTACGCGCTCGCATGGATACCGCTTGAATCCCAGACCGCAATTTATACGGTCCTTTTTTCCGTTCTTATTATATCGGGTTTTGGCGTCCCCATCCCAGAAGAGGCAACGCTTCTTGTGGGAGGGTATCTCGTATACCTCGGGATTCTTCCGTTCTGGCCGACGATCTACATCCTCTCAATCGGGATCATTATCGCGGATACAGCCGGGTATCTCATGGGGCGTTTTGCCGGAGAAAGGGTCTCAGAAAAAGTTTCGCGCTCCCGCTACGGAAAGGCGGTTCTCGAAAAGGCGGAAAAACTCTTTGAAAAGCACGGGGAAAAGATGATATTTTTTTCACGGCCGTTTGTCGGAGTACGGGTGATTGTCCCCATATTTGCCGGACACTTCCGAATGAATTTCGCAAAATTTATCCTCTATGATACGATTGCGGCAATACCGTGGGTTTTTCTCCTTACCTCCGTAAGCTACTACTTCGGCGCAGGACTTGATCTATTGACCGAAGTAAAGGAGATTAAGCACGCGATATTTGCAATCGGCGCCGCAGGCGCACTTTTGTGGGCCGCGCGAATCGCCATTCAAGAAAAGAAGAAAAACGGCAACGGAAAATTTTTTGAAAAGGGGAAAGTCGTTCCGGTTGATTAACTTTAAAACGAACATGGTTTCTTCCTTCACCATCCCATCTTTTCACGCGGGATTAGTTAAATGGTAGAACATCTGCTTCCCAAGCAGAAAATACGAGTTCGATTCTCGTATCCCGCATCAAAAAACTGCCATACGGCAGTTTTTTGATGTTAGAAATCCTATTTTCCGAGTGCGGTTTTGAGGTCAGTACGCGCTTTTTGCATCGCGGCCTTGAAATCGTCATTTGCCTTCTTTGTTGCCGTGCGGCGGGTTTCTTGTAGCGCTTTTACGGTATCTCCGACTTTTTCCGCGGCTTTCACATCGTCTTGAAATTTCTTGCGCGCGGCCTCAACCGAAGACCGGAACGTATTCCGTACTGACACCGGGTCAACTCCGGCCGCGCAATCGGCTTTTGCTTTTTCCGTTGCGGCGTTTACGGAACTTTTCAACGCAGCTATCGCAGTATTGAGATCAGCTTTTCGCTTCGCCGCTGCCACATCAAGCCCGGCCTTAAACGCGCTATTCGCGGCTTCCACTGCCGTTTTTCGAGTTGAAACCGCGGCCTCAACTGCTGTCTGAAACGCGGTCACCGCCTCCTTTTGTGCAGTTGTAGTCGCGAGTTCTAGAAGCCGTTCATAATGGGCATCCCGTCGACTCTCTGCTTTCTCACGATGTTCTTCAACGCGGTCTTTCCGCCCTTCGCGGCGTTCCGTCATATTCTTTTCAAGTTCTGACCGCCGATCTTTTACTTTTCCTTCGCGTTCTGCCATAAACCGATCAAGTTCTTGATCAACTCGCGTAAGCCGCGCACAGAAATTTGCAGCGGATGATTGTGTTGTCGTCCCTTGCGCAAGTACCGGTACAACCGGACCTGCAAAAAGCACAACACCCACTATAGTCGAAATAATCTTATTCATACGTAAGTTGACCAAATTCACTGATCGCCGCGGAATCAGACGTCACAAGACCGGCATCGGCATTCGCATCATCTAAGAGCTGATTTTCTGCCGCAATTGAAGCAAGAATATCATTCACAATATCATCGGGGTTTCCGGTTGACTCTGTTGTCGCAATGCGCTCCGTGACGCCGGCTCCTTCACTGCCGGGAACCGGCATGCCGCTTGATACGGGACTCGGGGATTCTTCTCGAATACTTCCATAGTTCATGTACAATACGAATCCGCCGACAACGACGAGCGCAAGAAGGGAAACAATAACTTTCATTTGAGTACTCATAAATTCGTGAATCTGGAAAAATGGGTTAGCAAATAAACTTCGACCTTTTGATTCTTGGTTTCCATGGAAAGAACGATCTCGAGCCATACCTGTGACAGGAAAAGAAGATAGCATACGCCCAAGCGCGGCTTTATCAGGAATAATGTCGTTTCGAGCCGAGGAAAGACGGTCAACCGCCTGAAATAGTTCCGAAATCTCGTTTTTGTGTTCCGGAAAACGGCCCATGATATCTTCTTGGGTTTTGCCGGCGTCTTTCAAGCGAAGCACTTCAGAAAACAATTCTTCTTTTTTTTCTTCCTGATCCATATATAAAATTATACCTCGTTACCAAAATTTCTTCGCATTTTTCGAAGCCCCCGCGACTGGAGCTGGCGCACCGCCTCCTCGCTTTTTTCTAAAATTAAGGCAATGTCTACATTCGAAAGATCATGAAGATATCGGAGCGTTACTGCATCTGCCTCAAGCGGCGTGAGAAAGGAAATGCCCTCGGCGACCATTTCCCTGGACCATATTCGGTCAAGAAGGAACTCCTCGGCATTAGACGAACCAGACACCGCAAAAACGGCTTCAGAGCCGTCTCCCGCAAGAATATCCTTTTTCTTTCTCCAGTGGTCAACGACGGCGTTTCGCGCAACAGAAAAACAATACGCAAGGGGCGAGATGCCCCGATCCTCATAGCGGGGAAGCGACTGATACACCCGGAGAAATACGTTTTGGGTAATATCTTCGGCGTCCTCTTTCCGCCCGACGCGGTGGTACACGTAGCGGTAAAGCGGCGTAAAAAACTCCTGATAGAACTCGCCGAACGCCGCTTGATCGCCCTGTTTCGCCCTGTCTATGAGGGAATGCGGGTCTTTTTTCGGGTCGCGCTCACTCATGGACTCTAACGGATGGAACCGCCCAATTGTGATGGAAATGGTATTTTTGTTTTTCCATAGATGGGGAGAATCATATCAAATTCCACACTTGATGCAACCTGTTGCCTTCTTCCATAGATTCGGGTAGAACAAATAAAGTACTCATGGGGAGGACTGTATGCCGAACTGTTTGTTTCGCTCGGGCATTCTTTTGTTCTTTGTCATAATGCTCTCTCCGGCAACACCCGGAATGGCTGAAGATGAAATTCGCGGGATTTACATCGGCTCGAACGCAATTGACAATCCGGCGAAAATTGCAGTCGCGGTATCGCTTTTGCGCGAAAAAGAAATAAATACGATCGTCGTAGATAAAAAGGATGATCTCGGAATAGAATTCACGGGCGGCGCATTCGAACAAAAAATCAGGCCGTTTCGCGCGCTTCGCGCGCATATCATCTGCCGAATCGTTGTCTTCAAATTCCGCGATCTCAATTCTTTACCATATCCAAACCTCGAAGGAGCGCTTGTCCGGAGCAAAAGTGCTGACGGCGCCTTTTGGAAAAACCGCCTGGGCGATTATTACTTTGACCCCTCATCCGAAGACGTTCTCCGCTACATAATCGCCGTATCAAAGCGCGCAATCCGCGATGGATGCGATGAATTAAACTATGATTACCTCCGCTTCCCATCAGATGGTGCCCTTACAGACATCCGCTACCCATCCGGGAGCGAAACCCCGGAACTCAAGCGCGGCGTCATAGCGGTATTCATACAAGGATTGTCGCGCGGCATCCGACTGTCTCACAGTACAATTCCCATATCCGCTGATCTTTTCGGGTATGCGGCCATGGGGCGAAACCCTGGCATTGGACAATTCCCCGAGGATTTCATCCGCGCAGGATACAAAATATACTCAATGCTCTATCCTTCACTCTTCAGCTGTGCGGATTTCGGACTCCTGAACCCGAATACAAACCCCTATATCACCGTCCGCAGAAGCGTAGAAGAAAAACTCCAGTATCTTTTGAAACGAGGATTGGGAGATGGCGTACTCCGAGGAACATTCACTGCGTGGATCCAAGGGAATGATTCGGGGAGCTATCAATGTAAGGTCGAGCCGAATCCGAGAATACTCTACTATAGCGACCCTGCAGTTCTTCGCGCGCAAATCCGCGGCATTGAAGACGCCCTTCAAAACGGTGTGTTCAAAAAACTCAATCTCAAACCGAGTTGGATTGTATGGCATTCGTCAGGACTCTATAATCCGGCAAGCTATCTTCCCAAAGGAACCAAGGAGCGCTAAGCGCTCCTTTTTCATCCCGTTAGAGATTTATTACTATAGATACTGTAGATTATTCGAGATCTCCGTGAATTGACTATCTTCTTTTTTATAATATAACGCCCATCTCTAACGGGATTAATTGGCAATATTTCGAAAGAATACTATGATAGGAAAGATAGTTCGACGGGCTCACTATTTTTATAGAATTTCGGCAGAACTCAATCGAAACAATTATTAAGAAATTCATGCCCCGTTTTGCGCTCGGCGTTGCCATCGGAATCGGAACCATGTCTCTTCTCGGAGGAGGAGCGTATTTCTATTTTGCAAAAGGGGATGCTACTTCGATATCGCTCCCGTTCTCGTTTGCTCGACCGAATGACACAAAGCCCCAAGGAAAAACGCCGGAAGAACTTGTCGCGGAAGCCCGCGAGAAATCGAAAAACGTCAAAGGGCTTTACATGACGGCTGACGTCGCCTGGGACCCCGGAGCTGGCGCCACGCGGATCCGCCAAAACCTCGTTCGCATTGCGGAAGAAACCGAAATAAACGCATTTGTGATTGATGTAAAGGAAGCGTGCGGGCCGGATTATGATGAGGAGCGAATTCGTCAATTTCTCTCCGAGCTTCATGAAAAACAGATCTGGGCGATTGCGCGAATCGTTGTCATGAGCGATTCCTCGGAAATAAATGTGCATCCCGAATGGTATATTACCCGAAAATCATACAAAGCAGTTCCCGCTGCATGCTCCACGAAACGATATCTCGTAAAGCCGCCGCCTGATGGAAAAAAACCAAACATCGTTTTCTGGCAGGACAAAGCAGGACGTTACTGGATTGATCCGGCAAACAAAGAGGGCAGAAACCACATCTTTGAATTTTCAAAAAAAATGATTGATCTCGGGTTTGACGAACTTCAGTATGATTACATCCGTTTTCCCTCGGACGGCGACATCCAAAACGCGATATATCCGGCATGGGACGGAAAAACGTCGAAATGCACGGTTATGCGGGATTATTTCCGCTTCCTCGCGAGCAACCTCAAAGCGCACAAACCCGATATTATTCTCTCGGCCGACCTTTTTGGATACGCCTCAATCGGCCTTGATACGGGAATCGGCCAATGTGTCGAATCGCTTGAAAACAATTTTGACTACGTTTCTTTCATGGTCTATCCGTCCCACTACTACAGCGGATTTCTCATGCCTCAAGATCCGTATAGGAATCTCCCGCCCCTCAACTACACAGTCGCCCAATCGCGGGCGCATCCGGACGACATTGTCGGCCGCTCCATGCTTTTTGCGCGCGATTTCTTTGACGGAAAAATTTCAACTTCTACGTATCCTTTTTCATATATCACGGCCCCAGTTTCAACATCAACGCCTCCGATTGAACCGGTGTTTGTCCCGCGCTCAAAGATCCGATTAAGGCCGTGGCTCGAAGATTTCTTCCATGAAGCGGATGCGGCCGCCGGCAGGCCTGCAGGCGCGGAAAAAGCCCGTCTTGAAATTGATGCCGCAGAAAAAACCGCTGACGGAGGATGGCTCTTATGGAATGCAGGAAACGTTTATTCGGAAGATGCGCTCAAAAAAGAATAAGGAATTGCGAATAGGGAATTGGAAAGAGAAACTGGAAAAAGCAAAGAATTCGTGCTATCGTTTTCCCGTTGCCAAAATAGCTTTGATTACCCCCTTACAGATGCCGATGTAGCTTAGTGGCAAAGCAATGGTTTCGTAAACCATGGACGGCAGTTCGATTCTGCCCTTCGGCTTCACGAATCTTCTATGGACATCCAACGCCCACAATCACCGCGACCGATTCCGCCGGACGCAAAACGAGTATTCAAAGGAAAAATATTCGAAGCGTACCAATGGGAACAGGAGCTTTACGACGGAACAAAAACAACATTTGAGAAACTTAAGCGCAATGACAGCGTAAATGTTTTTCCCATCACTGATAAAGGAAACATCATTATTGCGCGGCAAGAACAGCCCGGACACGCTCCGTTTTGGGGGTGTGTTGGCGGCCGGCTTGATGAGGACGAGACACCGCTCGACGGCGCAAAACGCGAACTAAAGGAAGAAACAGGATACGAGGCGGATACATATATTCTTTGGGACTCTGTACAGCCCTCCGCGACGGTGGAGTGGGCAATTTATACGTTTATTGCAAAAGATGTAAAGAAAACTTCCGAGCCGTCGCCTGATGCGGGAGAAAAAATAGAGCTACATGAAGTCACATTCGATGAATTCATCGGACTTTCGCGCCGTCCGGATTATCGCGACAAGGAAATTGCGCTCTTGATTCATCGCGCGCTCGGCGATCCGAAAAAAATGGAGGAACTCCGAACGCTTTTTTCTCCGTCTGCCTTGTAGGAGGCGGATTTTTGTGATACAATAATTCCTATGGATGAATTGAAAGAAAAAATTCAGTCGCTCGAAAATAACCTCCGCCGCATGGCGGACTGGCTTTGATACTGCAGGAAAGCGAACGCTCCTCGAAAACATAGAAAAAGAAATGGCGGATCCGGAATTTTGGACGGATCGTGGCCGCGCCGAGGCCCGCTCAAAAGAACTTGCGGACGCAAAACGCGAGATTGAGCGCTGGGAAGGGATTGAAAAGGACTTTGCCTCGCTCAAAGAAATTGCGGAAATCGCCGAAGGCGACGAATCGCTCCAGAGGGAGCTTGCGGCAAAAATTCCCGCGCTTGAAAAAACGCTTGCCGCCATCGAAAAAGAAAAATTTTTTACCGGAAAATACGATAAAGGAAACGCGACCCTCTCGGTATACGCGGGCGCAGGCGGAAAAGACGCGGAGGACTGGGCCGCGCTTCTCCTGCGGATGTTTTCCCGGTTCGCGGAAAAGAAGGGATGGAAGGTAAAAGCGATCCATGAGCATTGGGGCGAATACCGCGGCCCCGCAGGATGGGGTATTAAAAACGCAACGATCCTCATTGAGGGCGCGTATGCCTACGGCTATTTGAAAAAAGAATCCGGAGTTCACCGGCTTGTCCGAATATCGCCGTTTTCCGCGCAGTCCCTACGCCATACCTCATTTGCCCTTGTAGACGTTCTCCCGGAATTTGTTGAGCCAGACGAGATTGAAGTAAAGTCCGAAGACCTCAAAATCGACTTTTTCCGCTCATCAGGCCCAGGCGGGCAAAACGTAAACAAGCGGGAAACCGCAGTCCGCATCACGCATATACCCACTGGGCTCCAAACCGCATCTCAAGCAGAACGCTCGCAAGACCGGAACCGCGAAATCGCGATGAATCATCTCCGTGCGAAACTGTACGAACTCGCACAAAAGAACCAAGAGAAAGAACGGCGCGGCATTCAGCAGGAAAAGGTTTCCATCGAATGGGGAAATCAAATCCGGTCCTATGTCATGCATCCCTACCAGATGGTAAAAGACCACCGAACCGACGTTGAAACAACGCAGATAGACAAAGTGCTCGATGGGGAGTTAAATGAATTTATAGAAGCGGAAATAAAGCAATGATGCGAATAATGCGAATCGGATGCTAATCTACGAATTGCGAATATGTCAAAGGGCGAAAAACCGATATATGCTGAACTTTCATATACGATAAACGGAATTCTTTTTTCGGTACATAATGAGCTTGGAAGATATAGAAATGAAAAACAATACGCCGATGCGGTTGAAACGTACCTCAAAACATATAAAATTGTCTATGATCGCGAGCGGGTTGCCCCGATCTCATTTTTAGGAGAAACTGAAAGAAGAAATAAAATTGATTTTCTTATCGAAGATAAAGTGATTCTCGAATTGAAAGCGAAACGCATTATAGAAAAAGAGGATTATTATCAAGTAAAGCGGTACTTGGCCTCACTCGGGAAGAAGCTTGGAATTCTCGTAAATTTCCGAGACAAATTCTTGAAACCAAGGCGGATATTAAACTCCGTGGCTGACGCATAATGGTTATTTGTAGATTCGCATTTCATTTGTAGATTGGCATCTTCCCCATGATATTTTTTGATAATGTATCCAAAATCTATAATCATAATTCAATCGCGTTAAAAAACGTGACTTTGAAGGTTGATCCGAAAGAATTTGTGTTTCTGGTCGGATCGTCGGGCGCGGGAAAAACAACGCTCTTGAAGCTTTTGATCCGCGAAGAGCCGCCGACTGACGGAAAAATTTTCTTTGATTCGGTTGATGTCACAGAAACGCCGATCGGCGAACTCCATAAAATCCGGCGGCATATCGGAACCGTATTTCAGGACTATAAGCTTCTCCCGACAAAAACCGCCTACGAAAATATCGCGTTTGCAATGGAAGCGGCCGCAAGGACAGACGCTGAAATCGAAGAAGACGTACCCGAAGTCCTTGAGCTTGTCGGGCTTTCGGACAAGCGCGATAATTTCCCTCATCAGCTTTCCGGCGGAGAAAAACAGCGCGTTGCAATCGCGCGCGCTTTGGTAAACCGCCCGAACGTCATTTTGGCGGACGAGCCAACCGGAGACCTTGATCCTATAAATACGGCTGAAATCGTAAAGCTTCTCCAAAAAATAAACGAGCTCGGCACCACGGTCGTCCTTTCGACGCATAATAAAGACATTGTCAATTCCTCTGACCGGCGCGTGGTGGTACTCGACAAAGGCGAAATCATAAGCGATAAAGAAAGGGGGAAGTACCTACTGATATAGGGTAAAGGTTTAAGGGTTAGAGTTTATGTTTTTTACGAATATCCAAAGAATTACGCGCTCCGGATTTGTGGGCTTCAAACGAAACGGCTGGCTTTCAACCGCAACGATTCTTGTGATGGTCCTTATGCTTTTTGTGATTGGAAACCTCATATTCATGGGCGCGCTTGCAGGCGTTATTTTGGCGTCATTTGAATCAAAGGTGGATATAAGCGTCTATTTCCTGCCGGATGCGCCCGAAGAAACAATTGTTTCCATAAAAAACGAAGTTGAAACGCTTCCGGATGTCCGCGATGTTGCCTATATTTCGCGCGACCAAGCGCTTGAAATTTTCCGTGCACGGCACAGCACAAATCAATTGATCACCGCGGCTCTTGAAGAAATCGGAGAAAATCCTTTGCAAGCAAGCATAAACATCCGCGCAAAAAATCCATCCCGCTACGCCGCAATAAGCGACTTTCTCCTCAACAAAAATTATAAAGAGATTGATAAAATAAATTATTTTGAAAACCAACAGGTGATTGATAGGATGGGCGCGATATTTAAGACAATCCGCGGCTCCGGCGCGTTCCTTGCGTTCTTCCTCACATTCATCACAATTCTCGTCACGTTCAATACGATCCGACTTGCGATTTATACCATGCGTGAAGAAATCGGCATCATGCGCTTGGTTGGCGCAACAAAATGGTTTATCCGCGGGCCTTTTGTGGTATCAGGAATTCTTTATGGCGCCGCGGCCGCGCTTATTACGCTCATGATTTTCTTTCCTTTGGTCTGGCTTATTTCGCCCCGCCTTGCAATCCTTGTTCCGGAATTCAACATATTCCAGTATTTCCTCAATAATCTATTCGCATTCTCGCTTCTCCTCTTCGGCGGCGGCATTACGATAGGCGTCATCTCTTCCCTGATCGCAATTCGGCGCTACCTCCAAGTGTAGGGCTCGAAATCAGTGGAAAAATTTGACGTATGCGCGGCCCCAAAAAGCGGCGCATTTTGATTATCCCTTTTGAAAATTTTTTAGATACTGGAAAACAAATTTATCTATATCTCCTCCAGCTTCTCTCCAAGCCGCCTTGGCTTTTGCAAAATTTTTCCTTAGAGTGGGATAAAAAAGCTTTTCTTTTCTTTTCAATGTTTTTTGAAATTCTGGCATATTGAGAATAATCACATTGAATAGCTCGGACAATTCCCATAAAGGGCCAGAATTTTTATCCATTGTCCTAATCTCTTCCGGCATATTCTTGTTGATATAGTCAAAAAAGACAAAATGAATGGATTCGTGAAAAGCGACTCCCGCAATCCCCCGAAGATTTCTTCCGAAATATACTTGAAATGTGCGTGTGTCCACATTCCGAGGATTGCAATCAAATATTGAAAGATACCCGAGGAATGGCATATTTTTATAATCATGTCCGAAAACGGTTTTTACCGCATCCCAAAAACCATTCTGCTTTTTATCAATATATGCATTACTTTCTTTTTCTATCCGCAAAAGATTTTCCTTATTTTTTTTGTAAAATTCATCTATATATTTTTTATAATTTACAATATTTATTTTCGGATGGTCTCGAAGAATTTTAGATCCGAAATTAACTCCTCCGGTTGAGAAGTTATGAAAATTTTCATATGTCTCGTAATCCGATTTTTTATTAATTCCGATTTTGACCATGATGGAAAAAATAATGACCCCTTGCATTGCGACAAGAGGCCCGATTCGATTTCGTTTCAGGACGAAATGTTTTCGAAAAGATCCCAGATGAGCCATTCAAGAGTCGCAAGTGAATGGATGCAGAACCGATCGTCTACGGACCATATGCTTCCACTCCGCAACCAAGCTCCGTACGCACATCCTCCGCCACATATCCCAAGTGCGGGACAACCAAAACACTGTGGCATATTGAGCGGTGTCCGTTTTTTCCATTCCGCGATAACCGGATTTGAATGAAAGTCGAAGTTGTCCGATACTCGCGCGAAGAAAAAGTTCTTTAGCCCTACTCCTTCGTGGCACACGCCGAGCTGGCCGTCGGGCGAACAAACAAGCTGCGCTCCAAGACCCTGACAATCATGAGAGTGAATCCGCTTTTGCATAAAGGCCTTCACCTTTCGCATCACTCGATCTTCATAGACACCTTCTCGCCGTGCCAGAACAAAATATTCAAGTATTCTTTGAGAGGCCTTCTCCATATATTCTTTACTCACTCTTCGTTCCGCCGTATCAACCAATAGATTCAGGTTGATTGACGCGAAACCATGCTGTCTCTGCAAATCGAGCAAGGCGGGCAGATGGTCGATGTTGTGGTCTGAAACAGTGGCAGACACTGCAACTTTCTTTTTCCCGCCAACGCTCTTCAACAGTTCAAGACCTCGAATGGCTTTGGAAAACGAACCCCGTCCACCAAGGCACGGCCTCTCTTTATCATGAATTTCCTCTGGCCCGTCGATCGAAATCGCAACATCGATATTCTTGTGATCGCCGATAAAACGGGCTATTTCTTCATCAACGACAGTCCCGTTTGTAATGATGACGAACCGGAATAATCTACCCATTCTCCCAATTTCTTCCCGGTATGATGTTTCTACATAACTGACTATCTCTCTGATGAGCCTGAAGTTGAGAAGCGGTTCTCCCCCGTAGAAGTATATCGTCTTGCCGAACTTTTCATATTCTGGAGGATTCCGGCGGAGATTTCTGAAAAACATATCGACGGCTTGCTGCGCCACCGCGAAAGTCATGTGGCGGTGCCGATAGTCCGGCGGCATATTTTTTTGTATGAAGCAGTATGTACAGCCAAGATTGCATACGTCCGTTACGAGAAGATAGAGCGTTTCGATACCAGGAGGAGGAATATACTTTCTCTGTTTTTCGCGCAAAAGCTCCATATCATCACAGGAAATCGGAACAGCAATCTTACAGCGCTTCAGCTCTTTGACGATTCGTTCAACTTCCTTTTTTTCATCAGGAAGTTCATTGTGAAGCGCTGAAAGGACGGTGCCCAGTTTCAATCTTTCTATCAATGAGGAAAACTTATCCTCCACATAGACCACCTCGAATAACAAACTATGGAAAAGAGCGATGTATCCCTTATCGTGTCCCGAGAAAGTATGTGTCCATCTGGACAAACGTATCGGTACTTCGGATTTTTTACCCATGACCTCCTCCTTGGGTAGTTTTTTTAGGGGTTGAGAGCGATAACTCGCCGCTCAACCCCCAACTGGATCTGATCAGCACGAGCAACCGCAGGCGCAGACGCTCGCTGCAGCGGCCTTCATGTTGATCTGGCCTGACATGGCTCGCCGATGAGCCTTTGTGGCCGTTTTCAAGGGCCATTCCCCCTTTCGTGGGAGATTTCCCGAAGTACCACTCGGGATTATAAAACTATACAACATTTTCCAAATAGGCAATAGTGATCTGGAAATTTCCAAGAAAGTTTGGTATAATTATAAAATGATCCGAATAGGATCGTTTTTAGTTTCCTTCGACAAACTCGTGGCAAAATGGTGAGCTTGTCGAACTATTCCGGGGTCGCCCGCCTAGCCGAGCCAGGCGAGGCTGGTCTAACGGTTCACCTCGCTGAGACGAACTCAGTTCGTCGAGGCGGGTAGGACATTTCTTATGTTCATTACCTATATTCTGAAAAGCAAAAATTTTCCTAAAACATATGTCGGAGTCACCAGCAATATCAATCGGCGTATAAGTGAACATAACTCAGGGAGGCATTCGTATACAAAACGATATATGCCGTGGAAAGTTCTTTACTTGGAAGAGTTCGATAACTTTGCGGAGGCGAGAAAAAGAGAAAAGTATCTTAAAACAACAAGCGGAAGAAGATTAATGAAAAAGATCTTCCACGAAAAAGGATAAAATTATTCCGGGGTCGGCTAACGGTAGGCCACATGACTCTGAATCATGTAATCTTGGTTCGATTCCAAGCCCCGGAGTCAGTGCATCTACACAACTTGTTATATAATAAGTTGTGTAGCATCATATTTCTAAATCCGTAGGTAAACCCCAGTACACTCAAATGGTAAATATCATTTTTGTTGACGAGAACGACAACGTCATTGGCGAAGGTACTAAACAGGAGGCGTGGAAAAAAGGAATCGCCCACCGTATTGTTCGTATTTTCCTTTTCAATTCAAAAGGTGAATTGTTGATACAAAACGCGCAGAACACCACATCTCCTTACCGGGCAGATGGGATCAATCTGCGGCAGGGCATGTTGATGCCGGAGAAGATTACATGACCGCCGCAAGACGGGAACTTATGGAAGAAGTGGGTGTTGACAATATCGAGCTGGCAGAGAAAGGAAAATTCTTCACAGACGAGAAGGACGAAAGTGATAAAATCAAGAAACGCTACAATATGCTTTATGTGGGAACATACGACGGGGAAATCACGCCAGGTCCCGAAGAGGTTGCGGAAGTTCGTTGGATATCTCCAGATAAACTCATTACGTGGATGGATGAGCGGCCCCAAGATTTCACCGAAGGATTCATAAAGAATTTCAGATACCTGCAAGAATTGAAGGACTAAAGATTCCAACGGTCCTATGGTTAATAAATTACGATGATCATGAATTACCACGACGACGCGTACGGAGCGCAACTGCTCGCCCAACTGCAGGGGAAAACCGACAAATATACGTTTGAAATTATCGAACGCGATGATAATTACATTGGCGCGGGGTCTTCTCCCGGGCGCTACTTTTGGGATTATCCAAAATGGACTCCAACAGAAAAGAAAGCAATCAAATTGGTAAAAGGAAAAGTTCTTGATATCGGAGCTGGAGCCGGCAGGCATTCTCTCTATTTGCAAAGGAAGGGATTTGATGTAACGAGCATTGATAATTCCCCCGGAGCTGTGAAGGTCTGCAAGCTGCGAGGACTGAAAAAAGCCAAGTTGCTCCCGATCGAAAAAATTGGAAAGTTTAAATCCAATTCTTTCGATACGATTATTATGCTCGGTAATAATTTCGGGCTTTTCGGCAGTCCGCAAAAAGCAAAAACCCTTCTCAAAACAATGTATAAAATTACGTCACCGAAGACACAAATTATTGTTGAAAACCGGAATCCGTATAAAACTGATGATCCGAATCACTTGGAGTATCATAAGCTGAACCGAAGAAAAGGCCGTATGCCTGGCCAACTCCGACTACGGGTACGATTCGAAAAACTCATCAGCGAATGGTTTGATTATCTTTTCGTCTCCCCGGCAGAAATGAAAATGATTGTAAAAGGAACGGGCTGGAAAATTTCAAAATTTATTACCTCACGTCATCCGGACTATATCGCCGTTATTACGAAAGAATAGATACTTTTTGAACTCTGCCCGACAATCATGAAAAAGAAACTTCCAACAATTACCCTATTTGGCATGGATTGCGTAAATATTGAACGTCTTCTTTTGGCTGCTGATATTTGCGAAAAAGATTTTGAATTTAAAGAAATGAAACTACTTTCGTCAATTCCGAGTACCGATAAAAGAGTTATTTCGATAGCTCCGGTTAGCTCTGCCGAAGAGTATTCCGCTTTTATGATTAAGCACGTGAATGATTACATCAATACGGATTTTCTTTTGGTAATCCAGCATGACGGATTTATCTTAAATCCCGATGCATGGACTGATGAATTTTTACAATATGATTATATTGGTGCACCGTGGTATGAAAATGGTACATTCATTGTTGGGAACGGCGGCTTCAGCATGAGAAGTAAGAAACTGCTTCAACTCTTGCAAAAAGATATGTCTGTTCAGATCACCCTAAATGATCCAGAGGACTGGTTTATAAGCGTTACAAAACGCGAATATCTTGAAAATAAAGGGATTACGTTTGCGCCGGTCGAGCTGGCAAAGCGATTCAGTTTGGAAGCGAACGAGAAAGACGGCGTTGTCTGGACAAACCAATTTGGTTTCCACGGACTGACATGGACCGATATTTCTTCGTGGCTTAGAGAACACCCCGAATATCATATCCAGAACGAATTGGATTCATGGGCATTAACGGTCAAAGAAAAATTAATAAAGAAATCGCGATAAATTCGGAATCCGAGGAACATCAGAATATATGAAAAACAGCCAGATAAGCGCGCAATATGAAAGCCTAAAAGTACATCCAATTTTTGAGCCGATAAAAAAGTTACTGGAATTTTACATCCTGGGCATTGGTTTTATAGGGCAACCTGATTTCCAAAGAATCTTTCTAGAAACTAATCCAGGACTAAAGTATCTTGTGGACCGATACAACATAGAGGTTAATCTCAGAAAAGATGGACCAAGTGTAAAGTCTGAGACAAAAACATACTTGATAAGTTTGGGGCAGATCATGGCTATCGCCCTATTCAATATTTTGGAATTTTCAAAATATCAAAATGATTTAAGCGGAGAAGAAACATTTAAATTTGCTAAACATCTCCGCAATGGAGCCGCTCATAACAACAAATTTAATATTGCACCCCCACTCGGAAAACCAGTTCAGTGGAAAAATAAGATTATCGATAACTCTTTACAGGGTACGCCGGTATTTCTAGATTTTATCAGTCCGGTAACATGACATCCTCCGCCGCTAAAGCGGCGGTTTCCCGCTACAGAAGACGGAGTTGACGAGCCAATCGTTCTTCTTCAAGGTTATGTTTGTTGATGTACTGATTGATTATTTTTGAAGTAGTTCGATCATTCACGGAGGAGATGAAGTATCCTCTGGCCCAGACGCGGCCCTTGCCCGCCTGGAGTTCTGGAAACTCTTGCTTTAGGATACTGGCGCTTTTTGACTTAAGGATAGCGACCACATCACAGGGACGATCAGCGGGATCAGTCACGAGATACAGATGAACGTGGTCAGACGATACTTCCATGGTTTCGGGGATCCATTCGTATTCTGTGCATAGCGATCGAAGGACTTCTTTACATTTTGATCGTTTTTCTTCAATGAATTTTCTGCGTCTGTACTTCGTGATCCAAACGATGTGATATTTCAAAACATACGTTGCGTGATGGGAGTGATAGATATTTGTGGGTCGAGGCATTACTTCGATCATAGCACGCCTCCGGCGTGCTGCGGGGGCCTACCGCCCCCCGCACCCCCACCGCCACTAAAGTGGCGGTATAGTCCGTTAATTATTTTCATGGAAACACCCAAACATAAACCAGAATCTCCTCACGAACTTGCGGAAGAAATCAAAACTGATCATGATTAAAAAACTTGTCTCAAGTAAACGAATAGTCTTTTTTGATGGAGATGGAACATTGTGGTATCCTCGGAAAACTAAATGGACAACGAAGCCACACCACATCTACACCCGTCTCCAGAAACCAAATGATTATTTGAAGCACCTCATCCTCACCCCCAAAATAATACGAATAATCAAAGTATTAAAGAAACGCGGAGTAATACTAACAGTCCTTTCAACGCATCCCCACAAGAGGCTCGAGGCGGATATGCATCTCAATAACAAAGTAAAACACTTCGGCCTCGATAAGATATTCGACCATATCTATTCGGCAAGACCCTTTCCATGGGGGAAAGGGAAAGTCATGAAAAGTATCTTGAAAAAACTAAGGATGCCGAAGTCTAAAGCCCTCCTTGTCGGGGATAGCTATGTCTATGATTATCTTTCCGCACGAAAAGTAGGAATTGACTGCGTCCTCTTGAAAACCCCTTATCTCGAAATACCAAAAGGGCGAAATGCGCCGTACACAATTAAAAACTGGAAGGAGCTAATATAACTGTTTTGACACCGAATAATAGTAGTGTATCCTTTTTTCCCGAGTTCTTGAAAAAACCATGAAAACTGAAGTCGAAGCAAAATTTCTTGATATTGATCCAGCCGCTATCCGTCTAGGGCTCCAAAAACTCGGAGCTTCTTTAATCTATCCGGAACATTTGACGCGGCAAAAAGTGTTTGACTTTCCGGATTTCCGGCTTGATAAGGATTTTTCCTGGCTGCGGCTCCGCGAAGAAAATGGAGAAGTTACACTGACGCTCAAAAAATGGCAGGGTGAAGGTGTCCACGGCATGAAGGAAATCGCATTTTCGGTTGATTCATTTGAGGATGTAGAACAACTTTTGCTCGCTATCGGCATGAAAGTAAAATCATCACAGGAGAAAAAACGGGAACTATGGAAACTCGAAGACACTGAATTTATGATTGATACATGGCCGTGGATTCCGCCATTTCTTGAAATAGAAGGAAAATCAGAAAGGGATGTCCGAGAGGCCGCCGCCCGCCTTAATATGGATTGGCAAAAAGCCGTGTTCGGCGGCGTTGCAAGAATCTATAAGCATTATTTCAATATAGAGTACGAAGAAATTGATCGGTGCCAGGAAATTTCATTTACGCCAGTCCCCGAATGGCTCGAAAAGAAACGAATAGTGAAATAAACGATCAAAAAGTATTGCCAAAGATATGAAAAAGAAAATTTTTTTAGCAACCCACAACGAAGGGAAAATTGAACGATTCGATTCAAAAACCTCTTGCGTCTTTATGAGGTTCTTTATGAGTTTATGAGGTTCGACCTCATAAACCTATAATCTCAAACTTGGAAACCAAGCTCCGAAATAATACTTTACTTTTTGGAGCGCTTATTGTAAGATGTCGCCAGATCCACTCTTCGAGATAAGGAGAAGAAGCGATGGGCAAGCTTGCGTACGACTACACCCACGCTGAATTGGTGGACGCTTTTACGGAGGCGGTCGCGAAATCTGGGATTTCGAATTCCGGCCTCGTAATCAGCGTCTTTGCGGGGTACGATGCTGCCGAAGCTTTTTACCTCAAAGGTGTACTGCTCTCACGTTTGGAAGGCGCGGAACGACCGTTCACGCGCGGCGACCACGTGAAGATCTCTGGATCTGCTTCTCGACAAGCAACAGTATTATCCCAGAACACGAGCGGCGAGTATTATTCGTTCGGTCGCGCGGAGCCGGGCAAAACCTATGAGGTGTTTCGTGTATTCTACGAAAGCAATGGCAAGTGGTCCCTCTCTTTCGGGGGAGAAGAAGGGTATCGATATCCGGCAGAGCGTTTCGAGAAGGCAGCAGAGGATGCTGACAAACCCACAACGGTATAGACCCAAAAGGGTCCAAGGAACCGACGGTGCGACCAGATGGGCCGCACCATATTTTTTTCTTATGATACTTCTAATATCTTCTGTGAAGGGATTATTGTTCATGAGGTTTTATGAGGTTCGACCTCATAAACCGACCTCATAAACAGTAACTGATGCGCTCATCAAGGTGCTAACGGAATAATTTCTAACTTGAAATGTTAACCCCAAAACATATAACTGGCGCAAAATGTTCAAAGTTGATAGAATCTCACTTATAGATTACATATTGAAATTATGGATGATTTAGAACTTGTAGACGTTGTCGACGAAGCAAATAACGTTCTAGAAACCGTTACAAAGAAGGAGGATCATCAGCGAGGATTGCTGCATAAAACAGTTATCAGTGAAGTCATCGACTCAAGGGGGCAATGGTTATTTGTTAAACAATCGAGAGATCGGCAAGATGCCGGACAATATGTCTCGCCAGTTGGCGGACATATTGTCTCTGGAGAAACCGAAGAACAAGCGCTTAAGAGAGAAGCTAACGAGGAAGTCGGATTACAGGATGGCTTCAAATTCGAGCTGGTAGGTAGAGCAGTTTTCAATCGGCATGTATTAGGCAGACAGGAAAATCACTTCTTTATTCAATATAAAATTTACTCGGATGCTGAACCGGTTTTGAACCACGAGTCCGAGAGTTATGTTTATCTAACCGAAGAAGAATTGCGGAGTGAGTTAAAAAATCGTCCCGAGCGCTTCGGTGATGCCTTTCATTTCGTCGTTAAATCCTTTTTCCCCGGACTCACTCAATGATCTATGGCCTCAGAAGGTAAGATGATAAAAACTGTCATTTTCGACATGGATGGCGTCGTCATCCATAGTGAATACCTGTACGATCTTGCTGATGCTGAACTGCTGCGAAGGCGTGACAAGATATTCGAACGAGAAAAAGTAATCTCGCAAATCATTGGTAAAGGTTTTGCCGAAGGTACGCAGCTTTTAAAAGATGTTTTTGGTCTCAAGGACGACATTTCGATACTCGTTAGTGAACGTCGAGAGATTCTCGAAGGACTATACGCGGCGAAACTCAGATTCATTGAGGGATTTCCAGAATTTCACAACTCGCTAGTAAAACTAAAAGTGAAAACATGCATCGCAACGGCGTGTGCCGATAACATTCTTGTCACAGTCGAAAGTTTACTCGGCATATCTAAGTTTTTTGGCGATAGAATCTATAAAATTTCAGATGTGGGTAATAAATCTAGCCCGATCCGGCTATATTTCTTTATGCCGCAAAGCAAATGGGTACACTACATGACGAGTGTGTCGTAGTTGAGGATTCACCGAACGGTATCCGGGCCGCTAAGAACGCTGGAATGCAATGCATAGCTCTCACCACAACTCACAACAGAGAGAAGCTTACCGAAGCTGATGTTATTGTTGATTCTTTTTCAAATATTGATCTCTCGATGTTTGGCAATTTGCTGGAACGGTATTAGAGTAAGATTTATGGATACTACGAGTTATTTGAAGGCCAATCTTCCAAAACGAGTATATGCAAAGAAAGTATCTGCGACACACATGGGTGAATCCGAAACTTATGTCCGGAAAATCAAAGATTCATGGCGAGGGTGTTTTTACGAAGGAAAAGATAAAGGCAGGGGAGAAGATAATGGAATTTGGAGGAAAACTGATCTCGCGAGAAGAAGCATTTTCAGGAAATTATCGGAGCCGTTCCGTCTGGATGGTAGATAAAAAGCATTATCTCGCGCTTCCGAAAAGCGATACGCACGAGAGCTTAGATGAATATCTCAATCATTCCTGTGATGCGAATACGTGGCTTACTGATGAAGTTACCATTGCCGCGCGGTGAGATATAGAAGCGGGGGAGGAGATAACCCTTGATCAGGGAACATGGAACTGCGAAGATGTCGCGTATACGGACAATCAAGAGCTTTGCTCCTGCGGGGTAAAAGAGTGTAGAAAAATTCTGACGGAAGACGACTGGAAAATCCCCGCGGTTCAAGAAAGATACAAGGGACACTTCCATCCCGTGATTCAAAAAATGATTGATTTGTTATAGCTCCTACCAACCTCCTGCGGGGTTCAACACCCCCGACATTTATATCCTTTTCCAAAAAATCCACATCCCGGGATGCGCACTTCCACTATTTCCCCGGGAATGCTATGATACCCATTATTATTTAACCGCATTAATACTCACATCTATGGCCTCAAAATTTCGCCATTATACGTTCATAGCTGCCTTTATACTCCTTGGCCTGGGCGCACTCACTCTCGTCGCGAGCGCAACCCATTCATGGGGCAACTACCACTGGGCGCGCGCATCAAACCCATTCACCCTGAAACTTGGCGACAATGTTTCAAGCGCATGGGACGCATACCTCTCGCAAGCGTCAAGCGACTGGAGCATATCGAATGTTCTTGATACGCTCGTCGTGACCGGCGGCACCAATCCGAAAAACTGCAAAGCGGTTTCCGGGCGCGTAGAGGTTTGTAACAGCAAATACGGGAAAAACGGCTGGCTTGGCGTAGCGCAGATATGGGTGAGCGGCGACCATATCACGCAAGGCACGGTAAAACTTAATGACACCTACTTTGGTACGTCAAAATATAATACGCCCGCATGGAGGCAATTTGTCGTATGTCAAGAAGTCGGGCACACGTTCGGACTTGACCATCAAGATGAGAACTTCGACAATGAAAATCTCGGCACATGCATGGATTACACAAATGACCCGTCAACCAACCAACACCCCAACCAGCACGACTATGACCAGCTTGAAATCATCTACGCTCATCTTGACGCGACAACAACTGTCGGCCAGACAGTTACACGCGGAAAATCTGATGTAGATACTAATGGAGACCCGGCCGCCTGGGGCACGGAGATCCGCAGATCTTCGGACGGGCGCGGATCGCTCTACGAACGAAATCTCGGCAACAACAAAAAAGTTTTCACATTCGTCATTTGGGCGCGCTAAGATTCGCTCTAAAAACAAAAACTACCCCGAGGTCGCTGAATGACATGGGGTAGTTTTTTATGCCTCGTTTTGTATTTAGCGCATCCTCATTCTCATTTCAATTCGTTCCCGCAATCGTTCCTCCATATCCTCCATTTTCTCATTCTCCTCTTCTGATTCTTTCGCTGCCTCAATTTCGTCTTCTGACTCTTCAAGACTTTTTTCTGCTGCTTCTGCAAGCTGTTCCGCACCCTGATAGTTGCCTTTTTCGAAAAGTTCTTTTGATTGCGCGAGTAATCGGTCGAATTTTTCAAACGTACCCTCGGGTACTGTTACTCCGTCTTCTTCTGCCTCGCGGAGAAGTTCTTCTTTTTCTCCTTCAGCGTCTTCGATAGCTTCTTCCGCTTCTGCCCGTTCTTCCGGCTCTTTTTCGAGTTTCTTCTTATTTTCTTTAAACACATCCTCTTCTTCTTCCGCCTCGGATTCGAGAAGCTTTATCTCATTTTTTACTTCCTCAAGTTCTTTCAAAAGCGACTCAACTTCTGCGCTGTTGCCCGCTTTCCGCGCCTCTATGATTTTCAACCGCAATTCCATTGCTTCTGTTTTCAGGGCGCGCTTTTGCTCCTTAAATACTTCTTCAAGCGTATCGCCCAAATCCTCAAAATCGTCATCAAGTTCTTTTGCAAGCGCGCTTACATCTTTCCCGTCCGCATGCGCGCGGGAAGTAATGGAAACGGCATTCGCAAGGTGCATCTGAAGCCGATTCTCTGCAACGTCAAGGCCCGGCGCGTCAACACCTTTTGCCTCCAAGACCGCTTTGATTTCAGCAATGCGTTCTGCGGCAAATGCTATTTGAAGTCGCGCCTTTGGTTCAGCTCGAAAGGTAAAAAATCCCCGTACGGCCTCTCCGAACTTGTCAAAAAAGTAAAGCGCGCTTTCCGGAGTAAGTCCGGCGTTCGGCAGCGTCACTTCATGTGCAGACGCAAAAAGAGGCAAAATCAGTGAAATAACAATAACCAGCTTTTTTGTTGATAATCTCATTTTGTTTTATTACAAATAATTCTTTGATATAACTATTATCAAAAACTATACTGCATCCTTGGGGTGCTGTCAACGAAAAAACGCCGAGGCGTTTGCCTGCGGCGTTTTCAGCTTCCGAATGAACTATAGTGAAATCTTGAGCTCTTCGGTAAGAATCCGCTTCACTTCTGCAACCGGATCCGGCGATCCGAAAATCTGACGGCCCATGACAATATGCGTTGCGCCGCCATCAATCGCTTCCGCCGGAGTTTTCACCCGACTTTGGTCATCCGCGCCAACACCCTTTGATCGCACGCCCGACGTAACAATCTTCTTATCAGGGTAAAGATGCCGCAATCGGGGAGATTCAATCGGCGAACACACAAACCCGTGGACTCCGGCGCGATATGCTATTGCCGCAAGATGCTCGACTTGATCCAGGGGAAGCCGCGAGTATATTTCCTCGCACGTTACCCTGTCAAAAGAAGTGAGAACCGTTACCGCAAGAACAAGCGTGGGCATTCCTTTGAACGCGTCAACAACCATACGCATCATCTCTTCGCCGCCTGACCCGTGAACCGTAATCGCCCACGGAGGATACTTGCGGAAAAGACGCGCATAGTTTTCGAGTGTATTCGGGATGTCATGCCCCTTGAAATCCAACAACACGCGGCCGTAGACCGAAAGATTCGGCAAGAGCCATTCGGCTCCTTTGCGAAGCAAAAGATCGTTTACCTTGAAGATGCATCCGGTCGTCCGAAGCTCATCAACAATCGGAAGAGTTTCTTTCCACGACTTTCCGTCAAGCGCAACAATGATCGGATTTTTCGCTTCGCGCGCGGGATCGCAACGCTCCATCACGCCGAATGTTTGTATGAGATGCCGTCTCACATCGTGGAGAGTCATCCCAGCCCAAACGTTCATGGCGATTTTTTCTTTCTCAAACTTCTCCCGCCATCCTCCCTCACGATCAACAAGTACCACAAGCGTTTCGGGCCGAAGCCCCACGCCCACACACACCCGATATGGATCGATCTTTGTGGCGCCATCCTGTATCACATCATCAAACATCGCGACCCGCTCGCCGAAATGATATTCTCCGATTATTCGACCCTTCAAGACCCGGCCGACCTTTTCTGTTTCGCGAATCGTGATATAGGGTATCTTGGTACGCGTCAGGAGGGGTCCGGCAAAACAACTTACAGAATCCGGAACCTCGACAAACCGTGCAATATCGAGACGGCGCAGGGGATTTTCGAGACAGCGGGTAAAAAACTCGAGCGCATCGGCGCTGCTTCGTGCATACCGAAGATTGATATAAATGTCGGTTTTTACTCCGCCAGAAAGCCGGAACGGACGCTCATTTGAAAAAAGAACAAGTCCGCGAGAAAGAAGCTTTTCAACCACTTCTTCTTGTTCCGCAGGATCAAGCCAGGGAGTACCGGGAACCCTTTTCATGCCACACCTCTTTCAGTGGACTATAATCTGAATATCAGATTATAGTAATAAAGTAAACCCCGGCATGGACGATTACCCAAAAAAACTTACGGCAAAAAACCTTGCGCCATTCGGAATTCTTGCGGCGGCGATTCTTGTCATCACGGTCCTTGCCGCCCTTCTTCTCTATTTTTTTGCTTTCGCGGCGCCGGAAAAAAGAGGAGAACCCGAACGCTTCGTCATCCCGCTTACCATGGATACAACCGACGCGGTAGCGCAGCTCAAAGACGAAGGATTCATAAAAAACCAGTCGGCGTTTCTCTTTGCGCTCAAATGGAAAAAAGGGGAGAAACGAATTGAGGCCGGCGGCTATAAAATTTCAAAATCAATGAATGTGTGGGGCGTCGCGGAAGTTTTTTCTCAAAAGCCGTATATGGAGTGGGTTGTCATTCCCGAAGGACTCCGAAAAGAAGAAATTGCTGAGATTCTCCAATCAAAACTCGACTGGCCGAGTGAGGAGACGGAAAAATGGATCACGACCTATACTCCGACAAAATACGAATACACCGAAGGCGTGTATTTCCCTGATACCTACTTGATTCCGCGGGACGAGGCGCCCCGAGACACGGCAAAGCGTTTCCAGACAAAATTTGAGGAAAAATTCGCACCCTATGCAAAAGAGGCACTCAAACAAAACATCCGGTGGTATACGCTTTTACGAATCGCATCAATAGTACAGCGCGAAGCTGCAGGAACAAGCGATATGCCGCTTATTGCAGGAATTTTGTGGAGCCGGCTTCTTACCGGCATGAAACTTGAAGTTGACGCAACCATCCAGTACGTGCGCGGGAACACCAAAGACGGATGGTGGGCCCCGATCCGACCCGAAGATAAAGAGATTGACTCGCCCTATAACACGTATAAGTATAAAGGTCTTCCACCGCATCCGATTTCAAACCCCGGACTTGATGCAGTGAAAGCAGTGCTTTTCCCGGAAAAAACAGAGTGCTTCTATTATCTTCACGACAATTCGCAAAAAATTCACTGCGCACAAACATTCGAGGAGCACCAAAAAAATATTGAAATGTATCTGCGCTGACGCACATTCGGGCGCTTCCTGTATTACGCTTTGTACGCTGGATCTCTGCGCGAAAAAAGCGTTTGGTTGTAATATATCGAATTTCTGTTATTCTTACTAGAGAACTAGTTCAAGAACCAAGAAGGAGGTAGAGATTTATGGATCAGCAAACGGGGTTGTTCTTGATCGGCTATCTCGGCTTACTGCTGCCAGCCGTTGTTGGTTTCTTCTGGACGGAACGCTGGCTGTATGGCAAGAAGGATGCTACGCGTCATTGGTTGTACGTCTCAGCCCTCCTGGTCTTGATGGCCAGTGTGGCATTTTTCTTTCAAGGAGGCTCTGCTCAAGGTACTTTCTTCGCCGTGCTGCTTACGCTATCGGGCTCTGCTATCGGGGCAGTACTCGGGGGAATCTTCGGTCAGTTTTTCGTCGAGAATCACCAGCAGAAGAACAGGACGAACTAATTACTCTAAAGTCCCCACAAATGTGAGGCAAAAATTTCAACCTATCGGTTGTCGGTCAGCCCACAAGCTGACCATTTTTCTTTTTATGAATTCAAAGAGCGGGAATTTGCCGCCAACCTTCGACAAGCTCAGAACAAGAAGAAAAACATAAAATTGTCAGTGTGTGCGGCGAAGGAATGCAGTTCGAGCTATTTTTAAAATACACCGAAAATAAAAAACAGGTCCGTGCGGGCCGAATTTTTTCTGTCCATGTTTGAATCTATCGGACAAGGCCGTTGACGGTTTTTCATTTTTATCGTATTATGTATCCTGTCACGCCTCGGCTGGGGCTTTTTTCATTATAACGGGATGGATCCCGTTAGAGACCGCGGTCGCAACAGGACTCAAGCGCGGATAATATAATCAATATAAAGTTAGTTATTAATAAATGTGGGGTTACGGAATAAAGACCGCGACCTGTCTCTAACGGGATGGAAATACGGAATATTGCAATCATCGCTCACGTTGACCACGGAAAAACAACGCTTACCGACGCGCTTTTGCGGCAAACCGGTGTTGCCGAAGAAGGGGTTTCCATGGACTCAAACACGCTTGA
>CAYHJX010000004.1:0-27255 GCA_964357005.1 uncultured Candidatus Saccharibacteria bacterium
TGTCAGAAACATACCCCGGAGGCGTTTCTTCCTTTGACCCGCTTGCGCATTATCCGCTGACGCCGGGCGGCAGAAGGCCGGCGGAAGCGGCGGCGCGGCCGCTTAAAAAAAGAGGCATTGATTTTATCGTGAGCTCCGACCTTATGCGGACGAAAGAAACCGCCGAGATTGTGGGGCGCGCACTCCATATTCCCGTTCACACGGATGCGCGTCTTCGCGAGTTGAACATTGGCGTTCTTGAAGGGAGCCGGAATGGGGAATACCACAAGCTTTTTTCTTCTGCAAAAGAAAAGTTCGTGAATCCGCCGCCCGGCGGGGAAACGCTTTCCGGTCTTCGGAAACGGATGCTCGATCTTCTGTGGGATCTTGAGAAAAAGCACGGGGGAAAGACAATTCTCATTGTGAGCCATGAGTATCCCTTGTGGCTTCTTGTTGCCGGTGCGATCGGCCTTACGAATGAAGAAACGCTCGATCTGCGATCCAGGGAAAAGAAAAGCGAATTCATAGGATTTGCGGAAAGCCGTGATTTGGCAATCCGGCATGTTCCGAGAAATGACGCCGGAGAAGCTGATTTTCACCTTCCGTATGTTGATCGTGTGGCGCTTTCGTGCGAATGCGGCGGCGCGCTCACGCGCATCCGCGATGTGTTTGATTGCTGGGTTGAATCCGGATCCATGCCGTATGCCCAAATGCACTATCCGTTTGAGAATAAAGCGGTATTTGAGAAAAACTTTCCAGCTGATTTTATTGCGGAATACATTGCGCAAACCCGCGGATGGTTTTACACGCTCCATGTTCTTGCATCAGCGCTTTTTCAGAAGCCCGCGTTCAGCCATTGTATTACAACAGGAACGATCCTTGCGGAAGACGGATCAAAGATGTCGAAGTCAAAAGGAAATTTTCCCGACCCATGGATTCTATTTGGAAAATACGGCGTTGATGCGATCCGTCAGTATCTCATGTCGTCGCCCGTCATGCGGGGAGACAATATCAATTTTTCTGAAAAAGACGTTGATGAAGTATACAAAAAGTATTCGCTCATTTCCTGGAATATTCTTCAGTTTTTCAAGCTCTACGAACATCAGTGCGGAACGGAAACAAAAACACGCACCGCACGGGCCCCCATACTTGATCAGTGGATTCTGTCCCGCCTTCACTCGACAATTGAACGGATGACGCATGCGTACGACACGTATGACATAATCGGCGCCGCAAAGCCGCTCCAAGACCTCATTGAAGATATTTCTCTCTGGTATGTTAGGCGCTCGCGGGAGCGCGTGAAGTCGGCGTCGCCAGACGCTTGCCAAGCGCTCCGTACGCTTGAACGGGCGCTCTCCGAAATGGCGTGCCTCATGGCGCCTGTGACGCCGTTTCTTGCAGAAATCATATACCGCGAATTGCGAATGACGAATAAGGATTTGCGGAACGTTTCGGTACACTTGGAAGATTGGCCTACGGTAGAGAAACGGCTTATCGACAAGAAACTCGAACGCGATATGGAGCGCGCCCGCGCGATTGTTTCGGATGCGCTCCGCGCCCGCGCGGAAGCAGGAATAAAAGTCAGACAACCCCTGCGGGAATTACGAATTACGAATAAGGAATTGCAGGGGAAGCAAGAGTTTCTCAAACTCATTAAAGACGAAGTGAATGTGAAGGAGATTACGTTTGGGGATTCAATGCATCTTGATACCGCGCTTACGCCCGAGCTTCGAGAGGAAGGATTTATCCGCGAACTCGTGCGAAACATCCAAGAAATGCGAAAAGACGCGGGTCTTCGACCGCGCGATCGAGTGGTCATCCGTTTTTCGGGCGGGAACACTACCGATGCGCTTTTGTCCCGATGGGAAAAAGTTCTTTTCACCGGCACGAACGCGGAAAAGATGTTTTTCGGAAAAAAGGGAAAATTTTTAGCAGAGAAGGAAATGAAAATTGAGGATCACACTCTTTGGATTGGAATTGACAAAGTATAGAAAGTATGATATAGTTGGATATAGCGTTCTTTCCTATTTACTTGCGGATTGGCTTGGCATGAGATTGTTAAATTGGTTATTGCTTTGAAGTCGGTTTACGAAAAACTGCTTTGGAGTAGTAACCAAGATAAACGGCTCGCCAAAACCCGCATGGTGCGGGATAAGGTGGGGCCAAATGGTACCCCTTCTGGGAGTACCAGGGAGGAGTTGCCATGAAGGCAACCTATTCGTTCGACCAGATCGCACACTTCCGGTTGTTGCTCGAGCAGAAGGAAGTTTCTCCGGTATTGCTTCAAGAGTTCTACGACTCGGGGCTGTTGGCGAATTTGCTCGAAGTCCGCGAGCCGAAGAATCTCAATCGGGATGCAGTCAGGGAGGTGTTCGGCCTCGCGCCGCAAAACCCTCCGATGCCGCCCCTCCTCGAAGAGGTCGGGACGATTGTGATCCCGGCAACGACCGGGCAGTTCGTCGCCCGGAAGGAGTTCGTTCTCAACTACGGCTCGAATGCGAAACCGGGTCTTCGGATAGTCTATGTCGACCCGGAGCTTCTCGACGTGATCGAGGAGCCGGTAGCGGAGGCGACGCTCCGTTACTGGAGACTGACGCGTCCGTCGCTCGACGGCCCGATTCTCGCGGGATTCGGCAACCGTCCGGACCTCGCCATCCTTCTCCGCCAGATCCACTGGCTGATGAAGCGGCAGCCGAACGGCGAGTCCGGCCCGCTCCTTACGAACGGCCGTGTGAACATCTTCTACCTGCTCGGCCTACTCCGCGCGGTGGGCGTCTACTGGGGCTCCGCGAGCGGCGGCTGGCTCGTGGGTGCGATCTCGGCCACGCATCCGGTTGAGTGGAGCGACGGCTTCCGGGTGTTCTCCCGCAATTCCTCTGTCGCTCTGGCCGTCTGACCTCCTGTCATTTTGGTTCTTCTAACCCTTTGCCCCTCGGTTTGCTTCGGCGAACCGAGGGCATTTATTTTTCGAGACAATTTTGCTACATTGTGAGAGGGTGCGTAGAGATACGGGGCGGCTACGGCTTCCCCGACGCGCGTCTAGAAATCTTTTTCGCCAGAGTTGGAACGGTTACGGCTTTTCCAAGAGTGCAGAAAATATTTCTTCAAACACACAGGAATTGGTACCGGGTGCTGGCGGGCTTTGAGGCCCCAAGTAAGATACAGCTCTAAGAGAATTCAAGGAGCAGTGGTTGAGATGGCTTCCGGTATGAGAACTCCGCGCGGTGAACGTCAACTGGAACTCCGCGAACGGCGGCTGGAACGTGAATGCGAACTCGGCCACGAATCCGAATGAGTGGAACGACGGCAACCGGGTGTTCTCTCGAAACTCCTCGTGTTCTCTCGCTATCTTTTCGGAGGCGAGAGTTTTGATTCAATGCCCCGTTTCCAGCCGCCCAGCATTCTGCCGATTTCTCCGATCGAGTGTGACAGCTCGGTATATTTCTTGGTATCTAAAATTTTCAGTTCCCAGCTAATTTGCAGAAAGAATTTCAGTATGTCCAGTTTACTGTTGGTTTTTTGGAGAAGGGGAAGTTTTTGATCTTTCCCCGCGTAGCTCGCTACGAAAAAGAGTTCTAGGGTATCAAGGAAGAGCGTATCTATCTTTGTGCCAAGAGTGAATCGCGATTGCTTCGGGATGCTGTTTCGGTAATGATGCCACAGTTTGTATGTCGTGATGCATCTCTGAATAATAGGTAAAACTCCTGCGGGGGGGGGGCGTTACGAGACGCATTCGTATGAAAATTCAATTGAGCCATACCTATGAGGATATCATACGTATTGAAAATCTGTTAGAGGCGTGGAAAGAGTTTGTAAAAGGGAAGAGGAGAAAGCGGGACGTGCAGGAGTTCTCTTTCTGTCTTATGGATAACATTCTTGCGCTTCACGACGATCTCCAAAGCCGCGCCTATTGCCACGGCGGATACGAAGCATTTGCCATCCACGATCCAAAACCGCGCGCGATCCACAAGGCGAGCGTCCGCGATCGCTTGCTTCACCACGCAATCTGCAGAGTTTTATACCCGTTTTTCGATAGAACCTTCATTGCCGATTCGTATTCCTGCCGCATTGGGAAAGGAACGCATAAAGCCCTTAACCGATTCCGAACATTCGGGCATATCGTGAGTAAGAACAACACTCGAACGTGCTGGGTGCTGAAATGCGATATTAAAAAGTTCTTTGCAAACATTGATCACGATATATTGCTGAACATTCTTCAGCAGTATATTCCAAATGATGACGTTCTGCGGCTTTTGGGCGAGGTTATCCGGAGCTTCCACACTACCGCATCCGGCAAAGGCCTGCCCTTGGGCAATCTCACCTCCCAGCTCCTCGTCAATATCTATATGAATGAGTTTGACCAGTTCGCAAAGCACACACTGAAAGTGAAGTATTATATCCGGTATGCAGATGATTTTGTTGTATTTTCGGAAGATAGAGTGTGGCTTGAAAATCTTATACCCGAAATTCGCACATATCTCGAAAATCAACTGAAGCTCAACCTGCATCCGGACAAGGTGTTCATCAAGACATTGGCATCTGGCGTTGATTTCCTTGGCTGGATTCATTTTTCTGATCACCGCGTATTGAGAACATCGACAAAAAGACGCATGATGAAGCGGATGGCGTTGCCAAGAATACGACAAACAGTTCATTCCTATTTTGGCCTTTTGAAACACGGGAATACGTATAAAATTCGAGGTGAAGCTCCACGGGCTTACCCGCTCCGCCTCGGCGGAGACGAGGCGAGCGCCCGTGGCATCTCGCTATTCCGCTTCAGCGGAATCTAAGCGAGATGCAGCGAAATCCGCCAAAGCATCCTCCTTCGCTCGTCGAGCTTCGGAGGACTCCGCCTTCGCATTGCCTACTCCGCCGTAGCAGCCGCTACGGCTGCGAAGGCCGGGCATTCATGGGCGTACGCTCATGACCTTCTGCGACGGCGGGTAAAATTTTGGAAATGAAGTAATGTAAATGGAACACTATTCGCTTATTCGCGCGAATAAGCGAATAGTGGGCAAAGGAATAAATGTATTTCACCGACGCTATTGTACTTTCGCGGAAAGGCATAGGGGAGAATGACGCCCTTTTTTCGCTCTATACAAAGGATTTTGGAAAGATCCATGCGCGAGCGCAGGGCATAAAAAAAGAAGGAGCGAAACTCCGGGGGCATCTTGAAGTTTTGAACATATCACTCATTGGTTTTGTTCTTGGAAAAAACGGCGAGCGGCTTATATACGCGGAAGCGCGAAACACCTTGCCTGCAATGCGCGCAAAAATCGAGTTCATGGAAAAAGCGTTCTACATTCTGTCACTCGTTGATAAAGCTATTCTTCCCGGCGAGCGCGATCTTTCTCTCTGGACGCTCCTTCTTGCGTCGCTCTCGCGCCTTGAAAACGAACCAGTGCCGCCGGAATTTCTTGAAACATTCGAGGCGGATTTTCTTTCGTGCCTCGGATACGATGGCGAGCGCGATTTGTCAGTTCTTGGCCTTTCAGCTGCGCGTTGGGTATAATAGATGGTAGATCGTCCCGAGTCGTCGGGGCCTGTTGGAAATGTTCGAGACGTTACATCGTTTCGCCATTGGCGAAACTTGAAATCAATCGGGTGGCTATTTTAACGATCGAACGACTCTAACAAGCGATCCCGCCTCCGGCGGGAGCGATATAACACGTTCGAGTTTCGCTCGAACGATCCACCTTCTCTATGGCCAAACTTGATGAACTGGAAAGTGAACTTTACCGCAAAGAGAGCATTGAAGACATCGAAAAAAGGCGTCAGAAAAAGATTTTTTTCTCCCGGCCGTCATCCCAGCTTTCCCACACATGGGAAGAAGGAGGAATGAAAAAACCGCTTCCTCAAAAGTCCGTGATTGAAGGGCGCGCAGTAAAATTCGTCATCACCGCATTTCTTTCTCTTCTGGTCGCCGGAGGCGCTCTTTTTCTCTTTCTCTATTTCGGCAACCGGCCGGAAGACGTGTCCCTGCGGATTGAAACGCGCGATGAGGTTGAAGCGGGGGAAACGCTTACTATTTCCATCCCGTATAAAAACGTATCACGGCTTCCCCTGCGCGACGGCGAACTCACGATCATACTCCCTCCGGGCACGCGCGTAAAAGAAGGCGGGTCGGAATATGAGGCGCCCGCCCGCATCACAAAAACGATTTCCGATGTCGCGCCCGGCGAGGAGCGGCTCGAGGAGCTTGCCGTGCGCATGTTCGGGGGAGAAAAGGAAGTAAAAGAGATTACCGCTACGCTTGCCTACCGCCCCGAAAATGTGAGTGCGCGCTTTACCAAAGACGCGTCAAAAGCAGTCACTATTATTCGGGTTCCCTTGGGCATTACGTGGGAGATTCCCGAAACGCTTTCCCAGGGGCAGGACGTTGATTTTCTCGTCCGATATTCTTCGAATTCGCGCGACCTCTTTCGCGCTATGTCTTTGCGGCTCGACTATCCTCCGGGATTTACCTTTGTCGATGCTGACCCGAAGCCGAGCGAAGGGAATGGAATATGGAATATCGGGGACCTGAAAGCGGGCGGAAGCGGCGTTATTCAGGTCCGCGGGACCGTGAGCGGAGAAGAAGGAGAAATCAAGACGTTCCGGAGCGGGATCGGGGTCTATCAGTACGAATCAAAAGTGTGGACGCCGTATTTTGATTCGTTCCACGAAGTGAAAATTGCGGTGACACCTCTTTTCATCCAGGGGCGGCTTGAATCGTTTCGCGAAAAAATAATCAATCCCGGGGATCGGCTTATGTTCGTCCTTCACTATCAAAATAATACGCTCTTTCCCCTCAAAGACGTCATCGTGCGGGCCTATATCGACGGCTCCATACTCGATTTTCAGACGATGGAGATTCATCAAGGAGGAGTGTTTGATTTTCCGACCCGGTCAATCGTGTGGGGGCCGGCGAATGTCGAGGGATTTCGCGACCTGCCGCCGGGGGGCGGGGGCGATCTTACGTTTTCCGTATATGCAAAGCAGACGCCGTCGATGAAAACCGCAAAAGACCGGAATTTGACGGTTCGGCTGATGTCGCATATTGAAGCATCAGGCATTCCCGAGGAATTGATCGGCACTGAACTTACGCACGATGACACAGTAGAATTTAAGGTGAACTCAAAGGTTCTCTTTACTGGGAGAGCGCTCTATACATATCGTTCGTTTCCGAATTCCGGGCCGATTCCCCCGAAAGTAGGAAAAAAGACGACATATACCATCGTGTGGGATGTCAGGAATTTTACGAATGACCTTCGGAACGCCGAGGTACACGCATCGCTTCCGCCGAACGTGAAGTTTGAGCGCGCATTTATTCCGGCGGACGCCGCGCTTTCCTATACCGAATCCTCCGGCGAAGTGCGGTGGAATATCGGCGTTATTGATGCGGGGCAGGGGGTGTTGAGTCCGGCGCGTACTGTTTCGTTTCGCGTTTCAATTACTCCGTCAGAAGCCGATGTCGGGAAAATCATAACGCTTGCGAACCCCGCGGCGTTCGGCGCAGAGGATACGTTTACGGGCGAACGGATCGAAAAAATGCTGTCGTCCTTTACCACGCAAATTTACGAAGATCCGGCGGTCCGTGGCGCCGGCCAAGTCGTTCCCTGATGTCACTATGGATACCATCCAAACTCCGCAAACGGAAAAGATCAATTCGCTTGCCAAAGGGTGCCATCTGCTTTTATATTCATACAGGTATCGGAGCGTGCGGATCTTGCTTTCATAATCCCTGATATGGCAGAAACCAACCATACGATAATGGAGAAGATTACGAGCCTGGCAAAACGGCGGGGATTTATTTTTCCCGGATCGGAAATCTACGGCGGACTTGCGGGAACGTGGGATTACGGGCCCCTCGGAACATTGCTTAAAATGCATCTGAAGCGGGAATTCTGGAATTCTATGGTTGGTGCGCGTGATGATATTGTCGGGCTTGACGCATCGATTCTTATGAATCCAAAAGTATGGGAAGCATCAGGCCATACGGAAGCGTTTACCGACCCCTTGGTTGAATGTAAAATGTGCCACGAGCGATTCCGCGCAGATCACGAGGAGGACATACGTACACATGAACGTGAACACAAAAAAAAGAAGGAAGTAGCCACGTGGACTGAACCAAGAAAATTCAATTTGCTTGTTGAGGCATTTTTGGGGGCGGTTGAAGGAGAAAAGTCGCGCGTGTATTTGCGCGGTGAAATCACCCAAGGAGTGCATGTCAATTTCAAAAATGTGCTTCAATCGATGCGCGTAAAAATTCCGTTCGGCATTGCGCAAATGGGAAAAGCGTTTCGGAACGAAATTACGCCTGGCAACTTTACATTCCGCTCGAGAGAATTTGAGCAAATGGAACTTCAATGGTATGTGAAGCCAGACGAAAAAGAAGCAGCTCGGTGGTTTGAGTATTGGAAAGAGGAACGCATGAAGTGGTATCTCACGCTCGGCATGTCAAAAGAGAGGTTGCGGTTTCGCGAACACGTCGCGGACGAGCGCGCCCACTACGCACGTGCGGCATGCGATATCGAGTATGACTCGCCCTTCGGGGGATGGAAAGAATTTGAAGGGATTCACCACCGCGGCGATTGGGATTTATCCCGTCATGCGGAATCTTCCGGCGAAGACATGTCCTATTTTGATGAGGAGTCGAAGACGCGGTTTATCCCGTGGGTCATTGAAACGTCCGGAGGCGTTGATCGCGCTCTACTTTTCTTCCTGATTGATGCATATCACGAGGAAGAAGATCGCGTTGTGTTGAAACTTCATCCGAAAATCGCCCCAATAAAGGTGGCAGTGTTTCCCTTGCTCGCGAATAAAGAGGCGCTTGTTTCCAAGGCGCGCGAAATTTATAATCAGGTGAAGCCGCGCGTCGTGTCTACATGGGACGATCGGGGGAATATCGGGAAGCGCTACTATGCGCAAGATGAAATTGGAACGCCGTGGTGCGTGACTGTTGATTTCGAGACGCTTGAATCGAATACCGTAACTGTTAGGGATCGCGATACCATGGCGCAGGAGCGGGTGAGCGCACACGAGCTTACATCGTATTTTCTTGAAAAGCTCGCGTAAAAGTAAAATGTTTACTACGAAGGTACGAATGTGGTACGAAAATACGAATTATTCGTACATTCGTAAGAATTCGTAACTTCGTAGTGGTTGGTATGTTTCAAAAAGCGATATTTCCAAACGGCCTTCGGGTTCTCACCGCTCCGATGACGGGGACAAATACGATTACGGTCTTGGTGCTCTGCGGAACCGGATCTGATTATGAGTCGCGCGAGCTCCGGGGTATTTCCCATTTTCTCGAGCACATGTTTTTCAAAGGAACGAAAAACCGTCCGAGCGCGCTTCGCGTTTCGCAGGAGCTCGACGGCATCGGCTCGGTGTATAATGCGTTTACGTCGCACGAAATAACCGGTTATTTCATCAAAGCGGAAAAAGCCCATAGTGAACAGGCGCTTGATATTTTGTCTGACATATATAAAAATTCGCTTCTTCTGGAAGAAGAAATCAACCGGGAAAAACAGATTGTGATTGAGGAGCTCCATCGGGATCTTGATACGCCGGAAAATCATATCTGGTGGATTTGGGAGCGGCTTCTCTACGGCGATCAGCCGGCTGGGTGGGATACGATTGGGATTGAGGAAACCATTCGGAGTTTTTCCCGGGATCAGTTTGTTGATTATTTCGGGCATCAGTATACGTCCGCAAATACGGCTGTTGTTGTTGCGGGAAATTTTGACGACGCGCGTATGATGCGCGAAGTCAAAGACCAGTTTTCGGATATTCGATCTGGACAACCGGTAAGGGGAAAGCCCGACGTGAAAGAAGTTCAGGATTCCCCCAGGATATATCTCGAGCCAAAAAAAACAGACCAGTCACACCTTGTCATCGGGTTTCGGGGCTATCCGGGCCTTCATGAATCGCGCTACGCCGCGGATGTCCTTGGGGCGATTCTTGGCGGGGGTATGTCCTCCCGCATGTTTGTGCGGATCCGCGAGCGGATGGGGCTTGCCTATGCGGTTTCAAGCGCGCATGAGTCCTATTCAAATCGGGGATTTCTTGTCACCTACACGGGCGTCGACCACAGAAACGTCGAAAAGACGATCCGCGCGGTTCTCGAAGAATACAAAAAAATCCGCGATGAGGGCGTTTCCGAAGAAGAGCTTCGGCGGGTCAAAGATCAGATTCGCGGCCGGACGTCTATTGCGCTTGAATCCTCAAACGCCGTTGCAAGCTTCATCGGCCAGGAAGAAATGATTGCAGGGAAACCCCTTACGATTGACGAAGTATTTGGTAAGATAGAGGCAGTGACACCCGCGGATTTGTCCCGCATTGCAAAGGAGAGTATGCGGCCCGAGCGCCTTAATCTTGCGCTCATTGGCCCGTTTGACGATGATAAGAGTATAAAAGCCATTCTTGAGGAGTTTTAAATTATGAAAGAATCAGCCGTCATATCCATATCAACAGGCACCATTATCCGTTTTTTTGCGGTTATCGCCGTCATTGTCGGCATTGTGCTCGTAAAGGATATTTTGATTTCGCTTTTTCTTGCGGTGATTATCGCGTCTGCCATCGAGCCCGCGCTTCTGTGGCTCAAAAGGCGGAAGATTCCCCGGCTCTTGGGGGTTCTCATGGTGTATGTCTGCATTATTGCGGTAATATTCGCCGTGATGTATTTGGTTCTGCCGCTTTTATATGAAGAAGCGGCGAATCTTGCCTCGAGATTTTCGGTTATCAAGCAAAACATCCTTTCCGATATTCAGGAGTTTTCATCGCTTCCACTTGTGTCTGATTTTACCGAGTCGGTCCTTCAATTTTTCCTTGTGCCGTCCGAATACCTTGCAAAGATCGGCGGAGGAATAGCGGGCATCGCGTCTGCCGCGCTCGGCGGGGTGCTCACATTCGCGCTCGCCGCCGTATTTTCGATGTACCTTGCGGCACAAGAAGGGGGCATTTCTGATTTTCTTCGGCTCATAACCCCGCTTGCGCACGAAGAATACGTGATAGACCTGTGGCAGCGGTCACAAAGAAAACTCGGCAGATGGCTTCGGACACAAATGCTTCTTGGCGCGATTATCGGCGTACTTATTTTTTTCAGTTTGACGTTCGTCGGGATGGAAAATGCGCTTTTGTTTGCGATGCTTGCCGGATTTCTCGAGATCATTCCCATTGTGGGGCCCATTCTTGCGGCGATTCCCGCTGTCTTGGTCGCGTTTTTGCAGGATCCAACCTATGCGTTGTGGATTGTCCTCATTTATGTCGTTGTCCAGCACATTGAAAGTAACATCATTGTTCCCGTTATCATGCGCCAAGCCGTCGGGCTAAGCCCGCTTGTTGTTTTGATTGCGCTCGCGGTCGGAGCACAGCTTGGGGGAATTATCGGAATACTTCTTTCCGTTCCCGTTACGGTTATAGCCGCGGAGCTCATCAGCGATTGGGACAAAAAAAAGAGGGAGTTTATGCCGGGATAGCATTTTCTCGGCGTGCCGTTTCGAAAAGACGCTCGGCGATCTTATATTTTTAAATCTTGAAATGCTTCGCCTCGCTCAAAACTTCGGCCGCCCATGCGGCTTTTTTGTTTCGAGTATTCACCCCGTTACAACCCGAAATCTCCGGCCTCTCGCTTCGCTCAAAGCGAATCGAAGCAATAAAATTAGAGAGGGAGGAATGTGTCAGAGAAAGTCAGACGGGAACTACAACCCATAGATCGGGTTGTAACGGGGTTTGAGGCGGCCTCCGCATGCTTTTCTCAACAGCACGCCTTCGCGTATGGTATCTCGGCTGTTTAGAAGAGAAGATAGAGCGCGATAAAGACAAAAAGCGCCTGAAACGGGATTCCGATTAAAGGATACGGGCCTAATCGTATTTTGGTATGGAAAAAATCATGTATCCGTTGGATTGGGCGCAAAAATTCGGCTTTGCGAGTAAAATATATACCCTGAAGCGCATCTGGGAATAGCGCACCCGCGCTCACAGCGAGCACTTTGAGAAGCGAACTCAATGTTTCCGGCCAGACAATAAGGAGGAGAATAAAAAATCCTATCCCCGCATCAAGTCCAAAGCGAAATATATCCCATAGAAATTGTTTGTCAGAAAAACGCCACGTAATGATATCGGCGTTATTTTTTTCTTTATTATCTATTGAGCGGATGTCGTAATCCCAGTGGGGGATAAGATCTGCAAGATAGTGCGAAAGCACGCTTACGCCGAAAAGAATAGCGGGGTGCGCTGACGAAATCGGCTTTGCGATAGCGCCCGCGATGAGAATATGCGTTGCGAGGGTCATAAATATAAGTGTAAAGTGAAAAGTTAAAAATGAAAAGTGGAAAAAGAAAAGAGCGCGGGTTAGGCGCTTTTCAGCTGATTATGATAAGGTGTCCGCTTAGCCCACGAGGGCGGGGAGCAGATGGAGGAAGACCAAGATATCTGCGGAGGTCGTCAAGGTTGATGTCCCCTACGACCCAGAGTTTACCTCCGCCTCCAGCGTGTTCTTCGATGCCGCCGGGGCATTCGACGCGTGTTACGATTTCAACAGGAACCTTACCATCATTGAGGAGGGCTCGGAATGATTCCACAATATCAGGATTCCCCGCAAGCCTTTCAAGTGTTTCGATAAAGCGCTCATCATCAAGAGACGGGCTTTTACAAACGGGAATAGTTTCCTTCAACCTCTTGATTCTCTCTTGTCTCTCTTTACTGGTTTGCCATTTCTCAAGGATACGTGCTGCAATTTCTCGAACCCTTTTGGCATTAATGTTTGCGGGAGCTGGCGTGTCGTGCATCTCAAAACCCCCTGTATTGTACTGAACATATCTTTACCATTTCACTTTTCCCGTGTCAATAAAAAAGAAAAGAGCGCGGGTTAGGCGCTTCGCATTTGGGAGGAAATCTCAAGGAAAGAACGGAGTTCCGTGAGTGATACACCTTGGTCGATATTGAGTTCTCCTCTGTCGTCGATTCCGATTCTTCCCTTGAATAATCCTCCAGATCTTATGATGATCTCAACCCCTCTTTCACGAATTTCGTTAAGTGCGGCTGTGATTTCTTGGTTCGTGAGCACCCGCTCAAGGAATTCAATAAAATCTTCTTGCTTGAGAGTTGAACCCCGTACGTTCAATTTTTTCACAAGTTCACGAATTCTCCGTGAGCGCTGTTCCGCAGTTTCTTGTTTTTCCCGCGATTCCCGTAGTATCTCATCAATCCGCATGATGCGTCTCCTTGCGTTGTACTATTGCTATCAATATCATGGCGTCGTTCGTAGGTCAATAGGGCAAAAAGAAAAGCGCGAAACGCGCCTTTAGCTAAGAATTTGTAGATCGCGAAAGAATGGGCATCTGCGTATGTCTTCAGGCGTAGCAGACGCGCTAATGCGGATAACCCTATCCCCGCAAATTTGGAAAAGATAAAGATCTGGCGGTGCGGATGTTACAACAATGTGGAGGCCGTATATGTCGAAAGCGTGATTGAACTTGGTTTTGATCCACGATCTGATTCCGTCCGCTTCTGCTTCAAATATCCGTCTGAGGAATGCGAGAAAATCTTTTCTTGGTGTGGAATATGCTCTTGCCACACGGAGTTCGTCTTTGAATTTTAGGAGGTCCCCTTCGCGGCGCCACGCGTGCCGCGCTGTTTGTACCGCTCTCGCCGTCCCTCGGATAGCCCGCTGAAGAAACATGCCGCGACTCCTTGCGAGGTTCTATTTTTACGAGTATCATGGCGCTATTCCTATGTCAACCGAGCAAAAAAAATTCTATATCACGACATCAATCCCGTATGCAAATGACGTGCCGCATATCGGCCATATTTTGGATCCACTTCTTGCTGATGTATTAGCTCGGTACCACCGCAAAAAGGGTGAGGAAGTCCGATTTCTTGTCGGATCAGACGAGCATGGGGCAAAGATAGTTCGAAAGGCGGAGTCACTTGGAAAAACCCCCAAAGAACTTGTTGATGAAAATTCGAAAAAGTTCGAGGAGATGAGGGATTTGCTTCATATCTCGTACGATGACTCCATTCGAACGTCTGATGCAAAACGCCACTGGCCCGGAGCAGAAAAAATGTGGCGTACGCTTGTCCATTCGGGTGACATTTATAAAAAAAAGTATCAAGGGCTTTACTGCGTGGGCCACGAAGCATTTGTTACCGAAAAAGACCTGGTAGATGGGAAGTGCGAGGATCACCAAAAAGAGCCCGAAGTTATAGAGGAAGAAAATTGGTTTTTTCGCTTGTCAAAATATTCCCGCGAAATCGAGGATGCGATCAGTTCAAGGAGATTTACCGTGATTCCCGAGTCCCGACAAAACGAGATTCTTTCCTTTATCCGGAGCGGCCTCGAGGACGTAAGTTTCTCGCGTCCACGCAAAGATGTTAGCTGGGGCGTGCCGGTTCCCGACGATCCGACACAGACAATGTATGTGTGGTGCGATGCGCTCGTGAATTATATTTCCGCAATCGGGTACGGCCACGATGATAAAGAATCGCAAGCTCTCTTTGAGAAGTGGTGGCCGGCTGACATCGAGGTCGTTGGGAAAGACAATTTGCGTTTTCATGCGGCGATTTGGCCCGGGATGCTTCTTTCCGCGGGTCTTCCACTGCCTCGCATACTTTTTGTCCATGGATTCGTGAATGTCGAGGGGCAAAAAATTTCGAAAACAATCGGCAATGTGATTTCGCCCATGGAGGTCGCGGAGAAATATGGAGTAGAACCAATCCGGTACTATTTTTTAAGGGAATTTCCATCGTACGAAGATGGCGATTTCAGTTTTAAAAAATTCGAAGATCGTTACAACGGGGATCTTGCAAATGGGATTGGAAATGTGGTCGCGCGCGTTGCCGCGCTTGGCGAAACAGTAAGCCCTCTCGCCGTTGATTTCAAAAGCGATATTGAAAAAGAAGTTGATGCGGCGTCAGACCGCGCGTTCAAAAAATATGAAAGCGCGATAAAAGAATTTCGGTTGAACGAGGCGCTTGGAGCCGCGTGGGAACTTATTTCATTTGCGGATGGTTACATAAACGATCGAAAGCCATGGGCTTTGAAAGAAGGGCCGGAGTTTTCGGCGACGATCAAAAACGCGAGTTATCTCATAAGTACCGTGACGAATTTGATCGAGCCCTTTTTGCCCGAGACCGCAGAAAAAATCCGTGCGCAGATCCGATTCGAGGACTCGCGTCTTGCAATAAAAAAAGGCGCAGGTATTTTTCCACGGCTTTCTTAGAACGCAATGAATCCTACACTGATTGACGTTCATACGCACGTCCAGTTCCATGCGTTTTCAGAAGACGCGGATGCTGTAATTCGCCGGGCGCTTGATGCTGGCGTTTGGATGGTAACTGTGGGTACGCAAAAAGATACCTCCCGAAAAGCAATTGGAATTGCGGAGCGCTACCAAGAGGGCGTATACGCAACTGTCGGCCTTCATCCGATCCATACCGAGAAGTCATATCACGACGAACAGGAATTAGGAATTGCGAATAAGGAATTGGGGGGGTTTACGAGCCGAGGTGAAGAGATTGATTATGCGTATTACAAGAAATTAGCGATGCATCCGAGAGTTGTGGGGATAGGCGAGTGCGGACTCGACTACTATCGAATTGCGAATAAGGAATTAGGAATTGAGAAACAAAAAAAGGCGTTTATCGAACAAATTGAACTCTCACTGGAAGTGAAAAAACCCCTTATGGTTCACTGCCGTAATGCGTTTAAAGATTTGATAGAAATTCTTAATTCATACTTCCCAATTCGTAATTCGAGAAGCCCGGGCATTATTCATTTTTTCTCTGGAACCACTGATGATGCGAGGCGCCTTCTCGATCTCGGATTCTCGTTTTCCTTCGGCGGCGTTATCACATTCGCGCAGGACTACGACGAAGTCATACGATATATTCCGCTTGAACGGATTTTGGTGGAAACCGATGCGCCCTACGTTGCTCCCGCGCCACACCGCGGGAAACGAAACGAGCCCAGCTATATTGAAGAAGTCGCAAAAAAACTTGCAGAGGTGAAAAACGTTTCGATCATGGATGTTGCAATAGAAACGACAAAAAACGCTCGAAATGTTTTCGGTATATAAATTTGTCGGTATATCGGTATATAAGTCTGCAGGTATATGTATTTCGAGAACTTCTTATCATACGCTATAGCGTGTCAGAGGAGGTTGTGGGACGTATGATACGTCTCGGCAAAACCATTTTTTGTTGTCTCTGATTTCACTTTCTCTTGTTTTGTTCGAGTGCGCCCGCTACAATTGAGCGTATGGATAGATATAATCCTGCTAAAATAGAGGCGAAATGGAAGCGCGTGTGGCTCTCGAAAAAAATCTACGAGCCGGATTTTTTGCAGGGAACATCGCCATTTTATAACCTTATGATGTTTCCGTATCCGTCTGCAGAGGGGCTTCATATTGGCAGTGTGCGGACGTTTACCGGCGTTGATATCTATGGCCGGTTTAAGAGGATGCAAGGACACGATGTATTTGAACCGATCGGCCTTGATGGATTTGGAATTCACTCGGAAAATTATGCGTTAAAATCGGACAGCATCCGGCAAAACTTGCGAAAATAACAGAGAAAAATTTTTACCGCCAGCTCTCGGAGATTGGAAACGGGTTTGCATGGCAAGAACGCCTTGAGACGTACGACCCCGAATACTACCAATGGACCCAATGGATTTTTATCGAGCTTTTTAAGCGAGGGCTTGCGTACCGGAAAAAAGCCGCGGTCAATTGGTGTCCGTCGTGTAAAACCGTTCTTGCGGATGAGCAGGTTATCGCGGGAAAGTGCGAGCGATGCGGTTCGGTTGTGGAAAAGCGCGAGCTTGAACAGTGGTTTTTTAAGATTACAGAGTACGCGGATCGGCTTTTGAAAAACATTGAAAAGATCGACTGGGATGAAAAAGTAAAAATCGCGCAAAAAAATTGGATCGGCCGCTCCGAAGGAGCGCTCATCAAATTCGCAATTCGCAATTCGCAATTCGATATTCTGGTCTTTACTACGCGTCCTGACACGCTTTTTGGAGCAACGTATATGGTAGTGGGGCCGGAACACGAGCTTCTCGCGAATAACGAATTAGGAATTACGAATTACGAAGAAGTGAAGCGATACATTGATGCGGCGAAAAAAAAGATCGATGAGGAGCGGATTGCGGAGGGAAAGGAGAAAACCGGGGTGGAACTCAAGGGGATAAAAGCGATAAATCCGGCAAATAAGGAGGAAATTCCTGTGTTTGTTGCGGATTATGTGCTGGGACATGTAGGTACTGGCGCGATTATGGCGGTTCCGGCGCACGATGAGCGCGATTTTGATTTTGCAAAAAAATTTAATCTGCCGGTCCGAATAGTGATTGAGCCCGTGTTTACTCAATCAACCGAACCGGGAAAAGTTGTTCGCGGGCTCCCATTTGAGGAGCGAGACGCCATTATTGCGATTGTGAAGCATTGGTCAGCGGACACATATATTGCCTTGAAGTGGAAGAAGGTTTCGTGGGGGACGTTCATAACCGGCGGGATAGAAGAAGGTCAGACCGCGGAAGAGACCGCCACAATGGAAATACGCGAGGAAACGGGGTTTTTGCATCCGAAACTTGTGGGCGATTTTGGGCTGGTACACGGTAAATTTTATCATGTTCCTAAAAAAGTGAATCGTTTTGCGCATTCCCGCGTTCTCTATTTTAATCTCGAAGACGGCGCCCAAGAAAATATTACAGAGGAAGAAAGGGAAAAGCACGAAGTTTTGTGGCTCACCAGAGAGGAACTGAAACAATTTTTAACTCCGGATACTCATCAGCGGGCGCTCGAAATGCTCAACGGGAAAAGCGTATATATCGGCACGGGAATTCTTGCGAATTCAGGAAAATTTGACGGTATTGATTCGGAAGAGGCAAAATGGAAAATTACGGAGTTTGTCGGAGGAAAGCGACAAGTAAATTATCGTCTCCGCGATTGGTTGATTAGTCGCCAGCGCTACTGGGGCCCTCCGATTCCGATGATTTTTTGCGATTCATGCGGATGGAATCCGGTGCCGGAGAATGACTTGCCGGTAAAATTGCCGTTTGTGAAAAATTTCCGGCCAACGGGATCGGGGAAATCACCACTTGCATCAGTGAGGTCATTTTATGAGACGAAATGTCCGAAATGCGGCAAGAAAGCGCGGCGCGAAACCGATGTTTCAGATACATTTCTTGATTCCGCGTGGTACTTTATCGGCTACCTCGCAAAAACAAATTCGAAATTCGAAATTCGGAATTCGAAATTCAGGCAACGCGCAAAGCGATGGTTGCCTGTAAATATGTATATCGGCGGGCTTGAGCATTCAGTGTTACATCTTTTGTATTCGCGATTCATCACCATGGCGCTTCACGATATGGGGCTTCTTGAGTTCGAGGAGCCGTTTACGAAATTTATCGGCCACGGCCTTATCACGAAAGACGGCGCAAAGATGTCGAAATCAAAAGGGAACATTGTGAATCCCGACGAGTATATCCGTGCATTTGGCGCGGACGCGATTCGCATGTATCTTGCGTTTTTGGCGCCGCTCACCGAAGGCGGCGATTTCCGCGATTCCGGCATAAAAGGGATTACGAGATTTTTGGAGAGAATCTACCGTTTTGTTAACACTTTTAACTTTCCGATTCGCGATCATCTTCTGGATCGTGATGATTTTCGAAAAGAAATAGAACCAGCTATTCACAAAACAATAAAGAAAGTAACTCGCGATATTGAAAGTTTGCAGTATAATACAGCAATTTCCGCTTTGATGATCTTATTTAATAAATTTGAGGATCACCCCGAAGGAGTAGATACGAACGACGTAGAGATATTCTTGAAACTCCTTGCGCCATTTGCACCGTTTTTGGCGGAAGAACTATGGCAGCGCCGCATCACCAGTTACCGGTTACCAGTTACTACGTTCCGTTCGATTCACCTCGAACCATGGCCTCACCATGATGAGTCGCTGTTGCGCGAAGAGACGTTCGATTTGATTATTCAGGTGAATGGAAAAATGCGAGGGAGAACTTCTCTTCCCATAGGAACATCCGAAAAGGAAGCGAAGGAGTCCGCGCTCAAGATCCCATCAGTGAAGCAATTTGTTTCCGGCGAGCCGAAACGGGTGGTTTTCGTCCCGAACAAACTTATCAATTTTGTTGTGTAATCGGTTAAGGAGAGTACCCGTGGTAGTCCCGCAGTTTTTTGTTATGTAAGTAACTTTTTGTATATGGCAGACGTCATATATATATGTGCGGTATTGTTGGCTATATCGGCAAACAAAATGCGGTTCGGGTCGGCGTTGACGGGCTTCGGGCGCTCCAATACCGCGGATACGATTCCGCGGGCCTTGCGTTTTTGAATGAAGGGAAAATCGTTTCTGCGCGCGCTGTGGGAAAGATTGAAAATCTTGAAGAGCGCGTTGACCCGGCGTGGAATTCTGGACTCGGCATTTTCCATACACGCTGGGCAACGCATGGGAAAGTTACAGAGAGAAACGCCCATCCGCATTCGGATTGTTCGGGCGACGTATGGCTTTGCCATAATGGCATCATAGAGAATTTTAAGGAACTGAAAGAGGGTCTAATTGCAAAAGGTCATTCGTTTACGTCCGAGACGGATTCTGAAGTTCTTCCGCATCTCGTTGAAGAGGAAATGAAAAACGGCGCCTCGTTTGAAGACGCGTTTTTTTCCATGCTTTCGAAAATAAGGGGAACGTACGGAATCGCCGCGATTTCCGCGAAAAATCCCTCGGTACTTCTTGCCGCGCGAAACTTCAGCCCGCTTTTGGTCGGAGTCGGAGAGGGCGAGCGTTTTGTCGCGTCTGACGTTTCCGCGGTTTTAAAGCATACGCCGCAGGTTGTGTACTTGGACGATGGTGAAGTTGCGGTTATCACGGCCTCATCGCACCACATTTACGATCAGTCGCGCGCGGTGCGGAAAAAGCCGGAGCATACGATTGAGTGGTCTTTGGAAGAAGCGAAAAAAAGAGGATTTTCGCATTTCATGGAAAAAGAAATTTATGAAGAGCCAGAAGCGATTGAAAATTCGATTCGAGGGAGGATGATTCCCGACGAAGGGCTCGCAAAACTCGGAGGGCTTCGGGATAAAGAGGAAATTCTTCGCTCGGCAAAACGTATGTTAGTTGCGGCATGCGGCACTGCCCACTTCGCGGGACGTGTCGGCGAATATATGCTTGAGGAGTACGCGGGGATTCCGACCGAGGTGGATATTGCATCGGAATTCCGGTATCGAAAGCCGGTGTTTCGGGAGGGCGACGTGTTTTTTGCAATTTCGCAGTCAGGAGAAACCGCAGATACCTTGGCCGCGCTTCGTGAGGCAAAAGAAAAAGGAGTCCCGACGTTCGGTATTGTAAACGTTGTTGGCTCAACACTTGCGCGCGAGACCGACGCCGGAGTGTATCAGCACGTGGGGCCCGAGATCGGTGTTGCGTCAACTAAGGCGTTTACATCGCAAGTCGCGATATTGGCGCTTCTTACGGTATACCTCGGCAGAATGCGCGAAATGTCGCTCGTTACGGGAGAGCGAATTTTAAAGGAGTTCGCAGACATTCCGTCACGCATGCGTGATATTCTTAAAAAAAATAATGTAAAAGAAGCCGCACAAAAGTATTCCGGATTTAAAAATTTCTTTTTTCTCGGACGCAAATACAATTTTCCGGTTGCGCTCGAAGGCGCGCTCAAGTTGAAGGAAGTGTCATACGTTCATGCGGAAGGAATTGCGGCGGGAGAAATGAAACACGGGCCGATTGCGATGATAGATAAAAATCTTTTGTCGGTTGTGATCGCGCCGAAGGACTCGGTGCACGACAAAATGCTTTCAACAATTCAGGAAATCAAAGCGCGCGGCGGCCCGATCCTTGCGATTGCGACCGAAGGCGATACTCGCGTTTCGGAACTTGCGGACGATGTGATTTTCATTCCAAAAACACTTGAAATGCTAACCCCGCTTCTTTCCGTTATTCCGCTTCAGCTTTTTGCGTATTATTTTGGCGTTGCAAAAGGACTCGATGTAGATAAACCAAGAAATTTAGCAAAAAGCGTTACTGTAGAATAAGTGAAGAACAAAAAGGTATTTAGAAAATCAAAAAAGAAAATTGTTGTAATCGGCGGGGGAACCGGCGTTTTCACCGTGCTCACCGGCCTTCGGAACTATCCGGTTGATTTGACTGCGGTGATTTCCATGGCGGATGACGGGGGATCAACCGGCGTATTGCGGGAAGAATTCGGGATTTTGCCGCCCGGGGACGTGAGGCGCGCGCTTGTCGCGCTTGCGTGCGCGGACAGTAAAACCCTTTCCGATCTTTTCAACTATCGCTTTTCCGAAGGCGGGTTTAAGGATCATGTATTCGGGAATATCATGCTTACCGCGCTTGAGCGCCTCACCGGAAGTTTTGAGCGAGCGCTTGAGGAAGCGGGGAAAATTCTACATATCGAGGGACGCGTTATTCCGGTAACGCTCGATAATGTCCGCCTTGTTGCGCGCCTTGAAAACGGCGATATTATTCGTGGGGAAACGAATATAGACATTCCGAAGCACGATACGTCTCTTCGGATTGAAAAGGTATATCTTGAGCCGGAAGCCCGAATCAATGAAAATGCAAAACAAGCGATTCTTTCCGCGGATCTCGTTATCATGGGCCCCGGTGACTTATATACGAGCATTATTCCAAATCTTTTGGTTCAAGGAGTTCCCGAGGCAATACGGGGATCGCGCGCAAAAAAAGCGTTTGTCGTAAGCACTATGACAAAAGCGGGGGAAACGAGCGGATTTAGCGCGTCTGATTTTTTGCGGGAGATTGAATCATATCTCGGAGAAGGTATTCTTGATTTTGTTGTTGTGAATAAAAAGATGCCGTCGGGATCGCGGCTCGAACGCTACCGCGAAGAGGGGAAAGCGATGGTGGCGCCGGGCGCGCTTCCCCCGCGCCCGAAAGCGGTATTCGGAGATTTTATCCGCCCTACGGGGTATGTCCGCCACGACTCCGACCGTCTTGCGAGAGCGCTTATTTCACTCGTATGAAGATTGTACAATTGAGCGACAAAAACGCGGGTGAAGTTCTTGCTGATGTCGAGGAAGTAATTCGAAATGGCGGCATTGCGATTGTGCCGACTGATACGGTCTACGGCATTGTCGGAGATGCGCGAAACGAATCGGCCATAGAAAAAGTGTTTTCCATAAAAAACCGTCCCGAGGAAAAAGCGTTTCCCGTATTTATCGGAAGCGTTCGAGACGCGCGCCGGTGGGCGTATATCTCGGATACAAAAGCGGCGTTTCTCGAAAAAGTATGGCCCGGGGCAATGACCGTTATATTTCAAAAAAAGGGGTACCTTCCGCCGATTCTCACAAATAACAAAAATACGCTTGGTCTTCGGATGCCGGATAGCGCTTTTGCGTTAAAGCTCCTTTCTTTTTTCGATTTTCCGATTCTTCAAACGTCAGCGAATATTTCATCAAGCCCGCCCGCAAAGACACTCGATGAGGTTCTTTCCTATTTTCAGAATGAAGACAGTATTGATTATGTTGTTGACGGAGGAGAGCTTCCCGGATCACCCTCAACAGTCATTGACTTTACCTCCGATCATCCGATTGTGCTCCGTTCCGGCATTGTGACAAAGGAGGAGCTTGACCGTCTCTTGGGACTTTGAGATGATTGGATGTAGAAATTATCGCATGTGTACACTTTTCCGACACGTCTCGGCCGCCGGAAGGCCAAGCAAACTGTGGTTCCCATTGTCGTCAAAGTGTACAGGATGCGATTAAATCTTGGGGGTTAGAATAGTAGGATAGAAAGTACGTACATGAAAGACCGCACCATTTTTGATTTCATCCGAAAAGAAGAAAGGCGCCAGCAAACGACGCTTGATTTGATTCCCTCGGAAAATATTGTTTCAAAAGAAGTGCTCGAAGCGCTCGGCTCCGCGCTTACGAATAAGTACTCCGAAGGATATGCGGGGAAGCGTTACTACGCGGGAAATGCGATTGTTGACGAGGTTGAGCGCCTTGCGATGGAGCGTGCGCGAAAAGTGTTTCATCTTGGCAAGAATTGGCACGTAAATGTCCAGCCCTATTCCGGTTCACCTGCAAATCTCGCGGTCTATATGGCGCTTTTGGCGCCAGGAGAAAAAGTCATGGGAATGTCTTTGCCTTTCGGCGGTCATTTGACGCATGGCTGGAAAGTGAGCGCTACGGGGAAACTCTACCAATCGGTTCAGTATACGGTCGGCCGAGACGGTCTTCTTGATTACAACGCAATTCGGCGCCTTGCGAAAAAAGAAAAGCCGAAAATGATTATTGCGGGTGCAACCGCGTATTCCCGCATTATTGATTTCAAAAAGTTTGCGAAAATCGCCCGCGAAGTCGGCGCGTATTTGATGGTAGACATGGCGCATATTGCGGGGCTTATCGCAGGCGGCGCGCATCCGTCACCATTCCCGTATGCGGACGTCGTGACAACAACAACCCATAAAACGCTTCGGGGCCCGCGGGGCGCAATGATTTTTGTAAATAAAAATTCGGCCACAGCGAAGAAACATAAAATTGATATTGCGTCTGCAATCGACAAAGCGGTATTCCCAGGTCTCCAAGGCGGGCCGCATGATAATCAGACCGCGGCAATTGCCGTTGCGCTTGCTGAAGCAATGCGCCCGGAATTCAGGCGCTACGCGCATCAAATCGTAAAAAATGCGCGGGCGCTCGCGTCCGGCTTGAAACGCCTTGGGTGCGATATTGTGTCCGGCGGAACTGACAATCATTTGATGCTTCTTGATGTCACAAAATTCGGCATTTCCGGCAGGGAAGCGCAGGATCGCCTTGAAAATATCGGTATTGTTGTAAACCGAAATACAATTCCCTATGATACGCGTTCGCCCTTTGACCCTTCGGGTATCCGCATTGGAACGCCGTCGCTCACCACGCGCGGCATGAAGGAAAGGGAAATGAAGCAAATTGCGGAAGTCATTGTCGGCGCGTTCACAGATAAAAAGCCGAAGGAGCTTTCAGTAAAAGTCCGCGCGCTTTGCCGCCGGTTCCCGATCAAATAAAAATGAAGCAACCCCGTAGTATTCGTGGAATACTTTTTGACTTGGGAGGCGTGTTGGTAGGAAAGTTTGGTGATCAGTTTATTCGCTACGCGAGCAACAAGTTAGGGGTGGAACCCACGAGACTCCGCAGGATTATTCGAGAAGAAGAAATTCCGCTCTATAAAGGGAGAGAAACAGATGTTCAATTCTGGCGGAGGGTATACAGAAAGTTGAAAATTCCTTATGACCGTAAAGTGGCTCGAACACTTTGGATAACCCCTTATAAACGGCATGTGAGCATAAAAACAGAAATGCTCACCCTCGCGCGCCTCCTGAAAAAAACATATAAAATTGCAATTCTTTCTAATATAGTAGCAGAGCATACGAAGATAAACCGAAAGAAGGGATTCTTTCACTATTTCACCAAGATTTTTTTATCCCATGAGGTTGGTATGGTAAAACCCGAGAAGAAATTCTTTCGTTATGCATCGCGGGAGCTCGGCATTCCATTCCAACATCTGTTGTTTATTGATGACGATCCGCGTTGGATAAAAGCCGCACGTCGCTATGGAATTAATTCAATACTTTTTGAATCAGAGGGTAAGTTGAAGAGAGAACTTCGTAAGCTGAAAATCCTTAATTCATAGATCGTAGGTCACATAATCTATGATGATTCTTGACGGCAAAGCGCTTGCCGAGAAAATATATTCGGAACTTCGGGACGAGGTTTCAAAATCCGCACGGAAATTCCGTCTCGCAGTTATTGTGGTCGGAGAGCATCCGGTCATTGAAAAATTTGTCGAGCGGAAGAAAAAAATCGGCGAATCAATCGGCATTGATGTCCGCGTGTTTCACTATCCGGAAACAATTTCCGGGAACGAGCTCCGAAAGCGGATTGCGGAAATTGTTCACGAGGAAAAAAATACAGGCGTCATTGTCCAGCTTCCACTCCCGCCCCATATACAAAAGCAGTCAATCGTAAACGCGGTTATTCCGGAAAAAGACGTTGATGTGTTGTCCGCGCGCGCAGTCGGCGATTTTGCGGTTGGAAAATCAGTTATCGCGCCGACGATTGTAGGCGCGATCCAGGAACTCTTCCGCGAATATAAGATTGACGTCAAAGGAAAAACTATTGTTGTACTTGGCGCGGGCGCGCTTGTAGGAAAACCCGTCATGATGTGGCTTTTGCGGGAGCCCTGTGTGGTAACCGCGGTTACCAAAGAAACTGCGCATCCCGAGGAAATTTTGAAGAGTGCGGATATTATAATTTCCGGCATCGGAAAGCCCGGTTACATTACGGGCGATATGATAAAAGAGGGTGTTGTCGTTATAGACGCCGGAACATCGGAGTCAGAAGGCAAAGTAAAGGGCGACGTTCACTTTGATTCGGTCTCCCCAAAAGCGTCTTTTTTGACGCCAGTCCCGGGCGGCGTCGGGCCGCTCACCATTGCAATGGTATTTAAAAATCTTTTGGCGCTTTCGCACGCACAATAATGTCCGCACTTGATCAATCGCTTTTTACAATTCTCAATTCGTGGGCGTTTGTATCGCCCGCGCTTGATGCCATAATTGTTTTCTTTTCGGTTTTTCTTGTTGATTGGATGGTTGCGGGAGTCGCCGCGTTCATTCTCATTACCTATATTCCGCAATACAGAGACCTTCGGAGAAAAAATATTTTTCTTGTCGGGGTCGCGCTTATCTCGGCGCTTTTTGCGCGCTACATCGTAACCGAACTCATTCGTTTTTTTTATTCGCGTCCTCGGCCATTTGAAGCGCTCGGAGAAGTTCAGCAGCTTATATTCCGCGAAGGCGGGGGATCATTTCCGTCCGGGCACGCGGCTTTTTCGTTCGCAATTGCCGCAGTTGTCGGGCGCGAATATCCAAAACTCGGCGCTCTCTTTTACACCGCCGCAATCCTCCTTTCTTTTGCGCGTGTTGCCGCGGGCGTTCACTGGCCGGCGGATATTCTAGGCGGAGCAGTGATCGGTGTCGGCACGGGCTTACTCGCCTACGCTATTACCAAAAGATTTTTACCCCGTTAGATCCTGAAAGCTCTGGCTTTCAAGCCGGAGATGAACCCCGTCAAAGACAAAGCTTCTAACGTGGTGAGGGGCGGGGATCTAACGGGGTTTGCCCTAACTCGGTGGATACAGCCGGTCTTTTTCTTTTTTCCGTCCGGTAGTACTATACATTCATATGGAGCTTTTCATACCAGTTATCATCATTGCGGCTTTTTTTCTCCTCTTAGGCCTTCGCATTGTTGACCAATACGAGCGCGGGGTTGTGCTGACCCTAGGGAAATATACAAGTACCCGCACCCCGGGGCTTACCTGGATTTTTATTGGCATTCAGCGGATGATAAAAATTGATCTTCGCATTACGACCGTAGATATTCCCCAGCAGGAGGTGATTACGAAAGACAATGTTCCGGTAGGCATTAACGCGGTTGTGTATTTTCAGGTAAATTCTGCGGAAAAAGCGATTTTAAATATCCAGGACTATACGCTCGCGGTTTCGCAATATGCACAAGCCGCGCTTCGCGATGTCATCGGCGGGATTGAGCTTGATTCGATTTTATCCGAGCGCGAGCAAATTGCGGACGAAATTCAAAAGATCGTTGAAAAAGCGACCCAAGAATGGGGAATTTTTGTAAAAGATATAAAGATTCAGGACATTGAGCTTCCGGCTGACATGAAGCGTGTTATGGCAAAACAGGCCGAGTCCGAACGCGAGCGGCGCGCCGTTATCATTCGAGCAGAAGGAGAGTATTCCGCAGCGGAGCGCTTGTCGCAGGCGGCAGAGCGTTTGAACTCGGCGCCGGGCGGTATGGCGATGCGTACGCTTCAGACCATTGAGAAAATAAATCCCGACCCGTCAAAGACAGTAATATTCGCGCTTCCCGTAGAGTTTTTCGAAGGCATCAAAACGCTCGCCGAGTATTTCAAAGAAAAAGGGAAATAAGAATTGTCGAATAAATTTTTGGAAAATTTTACCGTCCCATCTCCAAGAGAGGCTGTGCCGGAGACCTCCTCTTCTCGTCGGTTTTCTCTCTCAACCATTTTCGTTGCGGCAGTAGTACTCTTGATGGTTTTGGCTGGAGCGACCTTTTTCTATTTCTACACCTCGCGTGAGCCGGACCCTCGCGAGGTTTTACGGATTGCAGTAGAAAATTTTGAAAAAGAGAAAAGTGTTGCAATAGAAATTACGGGTGTTGAAAATGAAATTTTTCGTGAATCAAATCAAACAATAGAGCGCACGCAATC
>CAYHJX010000005.1:0-9933 GCA_964357005.1 uncultured Candidatus Saccharibacteria bacterium
CTCACGAATATTCCCAGGATAAGCTTTTTGAGTCAAATATTCGATTACTTCCGAATCAAAAAGTTTTACTTCCATATTATTTCTTTCACAAAAATCTTTTGCAAAAAATTCTATGAAATAGGGGATATCTTCTTTTCTGTCTTCAAGACCTTTTCCCCCACAACGTGAACCGTATTTCCGTGAACTTGTGCCACGCGAACAAGACGGAATCCTAAAAGGCCGCATTTTTTCAGGAATTTCTTTCTGTTCGAGAGAACACGCGAGCTGACAAGACCATCGGTAAACCCCATTTCGCCGTCCCGCCGCTCTGACATTGCCGTAATGATTCCACGAGGCGTACGAGGTATCCTCATACGGTCATTATTTCTTTCTCTTTTGCCGCGGCAATATCCTCGATTTTTTTGTTCACGTCGTCAACCGCTTTCTGAATTTCTGATTTTTGCCTGAATTTTTCGTCTTCCGAAATCTCTTTTGCCTTTTCCTTGCGTTCAATAGCATGCAGCGCGTCCTCACGGTTTTTTCGGACTTTAATGCGAGTTTCTTCCGTATACTTTCCCAAAAGTTTCACCAGCTCACGCCTCCGCTCCTCGGTAAGCTGGGGGAGATTCAATCGAACGGTATCCTTGTCTGCTATGGGATTGATGCCAAGGTTTGACCCTTGAATCGCTTTCTCAATTGCAGGAAGAATTGACTTATCCCACGGCTGAATCACAAGCTCCCGCGGTCCCGGGCTTGCAATGGAGCTAACGGCCTTGAGAGGCGAAGTCGAACCGTAACACTCAACAAGAATGTCCTCGACAAGCGCGGGCGTTGCCCGGCCGGTCCGCAAAGAGACAATTTCAAGCCTAAAATTCTCAACCGCGTGCTCAAGTGTTATTTTTAACTTTGGAATATCCATGTTTTAACTTACCCTTATACCCTGAACCCTTACCCCCCTTACACCCCATACCTCGCTACTTCAGTATACCAAATATAACAGCAGGGTCATGGGGATGCGTAACAAGCTTTTTCACCTCTGCGGGTAATGCGCTTTTCTCCCAGCGCGTGCCATTGTCGTCCGATCGGTAAAAGTCGCTTCCGAGCGCAAATACGATGGAGGTGGGTTTCCCGGGGACTGACGCCACAGTTCCGCGAGTTTCATCCGAGAGGCGCACGAGCGTTTCAATTTCTCCCCATGTTCTTCCGCTGTCAAATGAACGGATAATGCCGTTTCGCGTAATCGTGATAATACGGGAAAAATCGTTTGGGTCAGCAAAAAAATCATATATTCCCGACCTGAATTGGAACAAATCCGAAAATGGGTTTTTGACTGCGACTGATTCATGCTCTGGCTGGGGAATACGCATGATGACGTTTGCGTCTTTGTCTGATCCAGTATCAAATTCAATTTCCTCAAATACTGCGCCGCTATTTTTGGTTCGGTAGACGCGGCCCGACTCCAAAAGGATAAAAAATGAACTGCTGTCACTTCTATCCATGAGAATCCCCCGGATTTGATCGTCGAATCGCGCGCGAACGCGCCACGATCCTCCCCCATCACTCGTCTCAAAAAGCGCTCCATCCCTTGAACCAAGAAATACCTGATTGGAAAATCTGGAATCGACCGCAACCGCGCGAATCGCGCTGTCACTCCCGGTAACGCGATACACCTCGGTAAACGAGACCCCGTTGTCTTGACTCCGAATAACAACATTTCCACCATCAGTCGCGATCGAAACATAGAGAACCGAGGGCTGTGATTTTGAATAAAATGCCGCATATACCCTTGACTCTTGGGTAAGAAATCCTGTTTTGTCTTCAACGCGATTCCAATGGATGCCGAGATCCGGGCTGTGCCACAGGCCGGCGTTATCGGTTGCAACAAGAATTTCCGCAGTCCGGCCGGAATGAAATTCAAAATCCCTAATTTGTACGTCGCCAATATCTTCGTCCGCGGGAGGAAACACGCTCTTCCATGTTCTTCCGCCGTCAAACGAACGGATGATGCCGGTCCCGCCGGAGCGCGAAAAGCCGATTGCGGCAAATGATAGGCCGCTTCCGCGTACCGAAAAAACGCGTGGGAGAATAAGAAACAAAAAAACAAGGAGCAGAATCGCCCCAAGTATAAAAATAATAATTTTCCCAATTATAGAACCCATCGATCAGTTCTGCCGCGCGGGAGAAAATCCTATTCCATCTTTTCCGATCCCTCGAAAAAGATTCTATCCATCGACAACCTCGGATTCACGTTTGTCCGCGCCATCACATCTGATATTCGTACTATGGCTTTAATCCGCCTGGCAATACCCATGCGCCCCACGGGGTCTTCCGCATCCTGAAGGCGGCGGCGCATAATCCGCACTACCTCTTCTAAAACGCGGCAGCGCTCGTCATCGTCTCGCGAAACGCTCTCCGCAAACGGGAAGAAAAAAGGCACTCCTTGCCGGAGAGCGTCTGCGACGCCGCGCGCTCTCTTTTCCCCTCGAGAAAATTCTTCTTCCGAACGGACAAAAGAAACTGCAATGCCCGGCCTGTTGTCTGCGGCTCGAATGATTTCTTCCTTTCGTCCTGATGGAATCTTCTCTGATTCGAGAAATGCCTGAATGTCAGCTTCACGCACCGGCGAAAAATAGACCCCTTGGGTGCGGGAGCGGATTGTCGCAAGCATTGATTCGAGCTCCGAGGTAATAAGAAAAAAAACGGTTCTTTGCGGCGGCTCTTCAAGAAGTTTCAAAAATGCGTTTGCGGCCTCCTGACTCATCCGCTCCGCCTCGTCAATGATGACAACGCGCCACGAGTCTCGAGAGACCGCGAATGACGCCATGCGGCGCAATTCCCGAATGTCTTCAATGGGAATTTCTTTCCGCTTTTCTTTTTTTGAAACAAGCGTTTCTTCGCGGCCGAGCCGAACTACATTTTCATGCGCGCCGCTCGCGACTCGCTCGCATGATCTGCATGTGCCGCACCCGCCAAGCACACGCCGCCCCTTTTCGCACAAAAGCCCTTTTGCAACCTCTTCCGCAAACATCCGTTTTCCCACATGCGCCGGCCCGTAAAAAAGATACGCATGCGAAAACACTCCTTTGGAAAGAATTTTTGAAAAATACTCTTGCTGGCGTTTGTGGCCGATAATATTTGACATAAGAGTACCTACAGAATAGCATAGCGGCAGCTCAAACTGGAGGACTGTATGGACCCCAAATGCTTGCTGTGCGGAAAAGAATCTATTCGGTTAGAAATCAAATTCGTCTATTCCCAACGATCGCTAACTGCGTTCAGATGCCCCACCATGTGGCATGGCATGTGGATTTCGGATGACTTACCTATGTATCTCCGTGACGAAGTAGCAACCGCATACTCAATTGGACGACAAGATAGTAGGTAACAGAGTCCGACACCAATTTCTTCCCCTTCCGTAAGGGGAATTATCTTTTTGCCACAATACTTCGCTCATAACCGCAATTCCGAAAAATCTATTTCAGTCAATCTTCCAGCGAACCACTATGCTCTCCCGCGAAATGCGGAGGTGGAGATACACATTCACGAAGTTTCGCGAAAAGGGAAACCGGCTTTGCCGGAGGGGTTCCCCGAGCGAAATGAGTAGAATGTGTCTCCGCCGCAACTCTTGAGCGGAGAGTATAGTGGCGAGCCTTATCGCTTACTCATAATCGACCTCTTATATACATCCAAATGCTCAAGCGCAATACCGGTTCCTTTTGCAACACAGAGAAGCGGCTCCTCGGCGATATGCGCGGGAACGCCTGTTTCCTGCAAAATCAGCTGGTCAATATTTCGCAGGAGCGCGCCGCCGCCTGACACCACAATCCCTTTATTCATGATGTCTGCGGAAAGCTCGGGCGGCGTATCATGGAGAACTGATTTTATCGCGCGGATGATTTCGTCAAGCTCGTCCGCAATTGCCGCCGTGACTTCGTTCGAATGGATTTCAATGGTTCGCGGAAGGCCGGTCATCAAGTCGCGGCCGCGGATTTCCATTTTGAGGCGCTCGTCGTCTACCGGAGTAGCGGATCCGATTTTTATTTTCACTTCTTCCGCAGTCCGGTCGCCAATCGCAAGATTGTAATTTTTCTTTATATAGTCCGCAATCGCCTGATCAAGCTTGTCGCCCGCGACTTTAACGGATGTCGCCGTAACGATTCCTCCCAGCGAAATAACTGCGGCGTCCGTCGTACCTCCGCCAATATCAACAACCATGTGCCCCGAGGGTTCGTTAATCGGAATCCCCGCGCCGATCGCGGCAAGGACCGGCTCTTTCACGACATACGCCGCTTTCGCGCCCGCTTGGACCGTTGCTTCGATGATGGCGCGGCGTTCCGTGGATGTCACTGCCGCGGGAGCCGACACCATGACCTCCGGACGGAATATCCGAAATCTGCCTCCCGCTTTATTGATGAAATAGCGAAGCATTGCTTCGGTGACGCGGTAATCTGCAATAACGCCGTCCCGAAGCGGCCGGTATGCAATAATCGTGTCGGGGGTGCGTCCAATCATATCTCTCGCTTCATTTCCAACAGCAAGAACCGTATTTTCATTCCGAACAACCGCAACAACAGACGGTTCGTTTGCGATCACGCCTTTTTTCGGGACGAATACAAGCGTATTTGCAGTCCCCAGGTCAATGCCGATTTTTCTTACAAACATGGCTCAATTTTCAATTTTCAAACGTTTGGAAATTGATTGGAAGTTGCTGATTGGAAATTAAATCCTAATCAGTCATCCGCTTAATCCGGGCGCCGAGCGACTGAAGACGGCTATCAATCGCCTCATACCCCCGGTCAAGATGATGCACTCCTTCTATCACAGATTCGCCTTCCGCCGCAAGGGCGGCAATCACATGCGCAATGCCCGCCCGAATATCGTTAATTCTTATCGTCGTTCCCCGAAGCGTTCGGGGGCCTTGGATATATGCGACGTGATTATACCCTTTTGAAGCGTAACTGCACCGCGGAAAGCCGTTACAATCATTCATAACTTCGATGTGAGCGCCCATTCGCTTTAAGTCCTCGGTATACCCGAATCGGTCCTCGTAGACCGTTTCGTGAACGCGCGATTCGCCGTCCGCCTGCGTAAGGAGAACGACAAACGGCTGCTGCCAGTCGGTCATGAATGCAGGATGCGGCGCTGTTTCCACTGACGCCGCACGCATCTGACTTTTTTTGAAAAAGCGTAATCCGTTTTCTCTTTTCTCATACCCGGCGCCAATAGTATCAAGCACTGCGAGGAATGCCCGTAAATACCGATCTTCTATTTCGTCAATAAAAACCGATCCTTGTGTCGCGAGCGCCGCAGCCGCAAACGAGACGATTTCGTTCCGGTCAGGCATGGCGCGTATCTGCGCCCCCCCCAGAGACGAGACGCCCTCCCTCTCGCTTATTCGCTCCTTTTACTTTACTGAAATCCGTGCGCCCATCATCCGAAGCATATCTATCAAATTCAATATCTCCGGCTCAACCGATGCATTCTTGATTTGCGTCGTCCCCCGTGCGCGCGTCGCCGCAAGAATAACATTCTCTGTTGCGCCAACAGACGGATGGGGAAATGCGATATGCGCGCCTCGGATCTCGGCCGCCTCGGCGTAATACGAATGCTCTCGCCGCTCGATGCGAACGCCCATGTCCCGGAGCGCGGCAACATGAAAATCAATCGGCCGGTGGCCGATCGGGCATCCCCCGAGCACCGGAACTTCGGCAATTCCCGTACGATGGAGAAGCGGCCCTAACGCAAGAATAGGAATTCTGTTTTTCCGAGAGAGTTCCGGAACGCGCGACGTCCGTATGTCCGGAGTTTCGATCCGAATGGTATGGTCATCTTCAAAAGAAACAGTGCTCCCAATCTTCTCACAGAGTTCACGCGTAATGTCAATCTCTGCAGATAATGGAATATTTTCGATGACACACGGGGCATCCGTGAGGAGCGATGCTATCATGAGTTTTGTCGCGGCGTTTTTTGAGCCGCGCACGATCGTTGAACCTTCCAATGGCACTCCCCCTTTGATAAGAAATTTGTCAGTCATCCCGATCATCATCCCGTTAGAGACAGGAAACGCTTTAATCTGTTTTTTAGGAAACGTTTACCTGGTCCTGACTTAAAATATAACTCTCTCGACTTTGCATCAAGCTCGCTTCTGCATGCTTCATAGTATATAAGATCAAAGGGTCCTCTCTTTTTTGTCCAGCCAAACATATTCGAATTATGTTGATTAAAGCGTTTCCGCAAATCTGCCGTATAGCCGGTGTACCATCGCTCATTCTTTGTACTTTGAATTATATAGGTATAGTAAAACATACGTCTCTAACGGGATCATACGCCACTCATTTTCCCTTTTCAAGAAAGAAAAATATTGATACTGTGAAGGTATATTCATGCAGTACCGCACCCGGCGTATTTTGTATTATATTCTTCTCGCGCTCTTTCTTATGGCGGCGCCGATTCTCCTATTCTACTCGCTCGGATACACCGTCGACATCAGCGGCCGCGTCGTGCAAAAAACCGGCGGCGTTTTCATAAAGTCAAAAACAGCCCGCCTCGCCGTCTCTATCGACTCGATCCCGATAAAAGAAACAGGATTCATCACGGGAAGCGCGCTCATAACCGACGTCCCGACTGGCATGCACATCCTGCGACTTGAGCACGAAGGATACCGCACGTGGACAAAATCAATTGATGTGGCGCCGCTCACCGTAATCGAGCTCCGGAATATCATCCTCATATCGAATGAAATTGCGTATGCGACGACAAGCGGCGAAAGTTTACCGGCGCGAGCGCTCGTATCCGTTCCGACGGCGTCAACCACGCTTGATCGCGCGGGCAATCTTTTTATACAAAAGACGAGCACGACAACAACGCAGTTGGAAAATATCCACTCGTTCAGCAACACCGGAGCCGTCATCTACTTCATCAATAACTACGGATTTTTGAGCAGTTTCAACGTTGAAACGCAAAAGATTGACACGCTCGGGCATCCGGGCTTTTATCTTGCGGCGTCACCAGCTCAATTTTTTGTTTCGCCGCGGGGGAATATCGCGGTCATTGATTCCGGCGGAGGACTCTTTGTAACAACCGGAAAAAACACCATTGCGTCGATTGAAAGTGGAGTTCGGAACGCCCATTTTGATTCGCGCGGCGATAAACTCCTTATTCAGAAAGAAAAAGAGCTCCTTGTCTTATGGATTACGGAAAATAAAATCCAGCCGTTCCAAAAAGAATTCACCATGGAATCCGTCATCCAGACGCCGACAACAATCATCCGCTCGGCATGGTTTTACGGGGACAACGCCCACGTTTTTCTTCACACAGATGAAGGAGTATTCATGACGGAAATCGACGGCCGCGGCGGACGCAATACCTACGAATTTTTTACCAGCCCAATGGATGACTTTTTCACGTCGCCCGATACCCCGAATCGCATATACGCAAAGCGCGGGGCGAATTGGTATTCGATTGAACTTTGAAACTCTGTCTCGGATGAAGCTCCACGGGCAAGCCCGTGGTATCTCCCTCTTACGGTCGCGCCTGATGGCGCGCCCGTGGAGCGGAATCCAGCACCGAAGACCACCATTCATCCACGGGCAAGCCCGTGGTCTTCTGGTGCTGTTGATAAACCCCGCACCATGGATTTACGACCACGGCTTTCTGGCGCGGGGTAAAAAGAGAAAACCCGCTTGGATGCGGGTGTCCTATGTATGTGCCGGTATAAGGCCGCGGTTTCCCAGTACCCTCCGGGCGGCAGTGGTTTGCCGGCGGATTGTACGGACCATTCCGTTACGCACGAAAGTTCGCGCCGACGTATAGACAAGAATGTCGTGGCGGTACAAAATCCTGCCAACGGAGGCGAGCTGAACCGCGATAGCAACGTCGTCGCCGTCAAACGTGAACCTCGTATCAATCCCGCCGACCCTCGCAAGCGCATCGGCCTTGATAAACATGTTTGCGCCGAACATCAGGCTTCCGCCAGACCGCTCAACAAGAGCTCGCGTCATGGGGAAAAAAATCCAGCGCTGAAGATGAGCAAACAACTGATGGCGGGGCATCCCGTCGTAGAAAAGATACGGCCCGGTGAGCGCGACAGCATCGCTTTGGCGGAGAAACCGAACACCGTTTGAAAGCCATTGCCGCGGCGGCCGCGTATCGGCGTCAGTGAATGCGAGAATTTCCCCGGTTGCCTTACAACGTCCGCATTCACGCGCGTAATTCGTCCCCCTTCGAGATTCTTCGTGAACAGTAACCCATGGGAAATTCTTTCTGACCGCATGTGCGGTTCCGTCAGTGCTTCCGTTGTCAACGAGAATGACCTCGCGAGAGCCGCGAAAATCCTGGTGTCTGACGCTTTCCAATGTTTGTCCGATGTATGCGCGTTCCTTATATGCAGGAATAATCACAGACACGTCCATGGAAGCCCCCTTTGTGTGCTATCAAGAAAATCTCATATATCTGTGGATAAATCAAGAGGTGCACCGCGAGAAACATATTCTATACTAATGGGTGAGGATATACGGGGGTAGAAACATGATGTCAGAAGAGGAAGGAAGGCGAATCGGGCTCTACCTTGGAATCCTTATCCTTACGCTCATCTATGTTCTTTTGCCAATAGAAATTTCATTCATGTGGGTAATGGGCAGAGGAAATTACGTAAAGTCAGACATCGGTAGGTATCTTTACATACTCTTTGTTCTCGCGGCGCTCGTCGCTCTCCCCTGGTTTCTCCCGCGGCACCGCACCCGTACGCGAAATCCCTCTTCTCAGTGAAAAGGGATTTTCTTTCTTGCAAAAAAAGCGCGGGGTTAGCGCACTTTGAGATCTTCCGAATCAAATGTAATGCTTTTTGGTTGAATATAAACGTACTTTCTCGGATCCTTCTCGACATATCCCGCGACAAATGCCGCCACGCAGTGTTCTTGTGCAATCTTGCAAACACGAGATGCCCATTTCTTCGAAACATACACGGCAAATCCAGCGCCCATATTGAATGTCTTATACATTTCCTTATCAGAGAGCTTTTTCATTGCTTGAATGAACTCAAACACTTGAGGGATTGGTGGAACCCGTTCGATCACGTATGCGAATGGTTTTGGCGAGCGCATGAGTTTTGCCCACCCGTGCCCCGAGATGTGGACGCCGTAATGAAGCGGAATCCCCGCGCGAAGACAATCTTGGATAATCGGACTATAGAGCACGGTCGGCCGCAGAAGTTCATCGCCGTAGCGGCGATAATCATGCTCGTCATTTTGACGTATCAATGCACGATACCCGTCCGAATGTTCATTAGCAATCTCACGAGCGAGCGTAAGGCCGTTTGCATGAATTCCGCTTGACGCAAAAAGAACAATTGTATCGCCGTGACAGACTGCAAAGGGCGACATAAGATGGTCCATCGGGTAAATCTCACCCCACGCAGATCCGGAAAGAACCATGCTTCCATGGTTCACCACGTCGCGCAATGTCGGCGTTTCGCCGCATCCCCACGAAGCGCCTACTCTACGGCACGCATGCTTCCATCCGCGGATAAGCGCATCACTGTTTCTCTTATTTTTGAACCAATCACTTGACCCGACTGCGCAATGCATGGCAACGGAAAGCGGCTGAACGCCGAGTGTTGCCATGTCATTCGTGATCATCGCAACCGTATCCTCTGCTATAGAAGCGTATCCGGACGGCTGTGAAGGAGGATAAAGCTCAACAACGCGATTTTTTGTTCCCAACCCTTCTTCAACGTGTCCGTAGTAGCGGTCATGCCGAGAAACAAGGTAACAGGACTCTCCCCGCGACCACGGAACCTCGCGGTATCCGCGACGCAACAATGCAGAAGCAGTTTCTTTTCCCGCCTTCTGCGCCTCAATTTTGAAAGGATCCATTGAGCCATAATCAACCAGACGCTCGTATGCGGTCTTTTTCGCTTTCATTGGCGACCTCCACAAGAACTACAATAAGTAGTAG
>CAYHJX010000005.1:9943-14311 GCA_964357005.1 uncultured Candidatus Saccharibacteria bacterium
AGATTCTGTAGGTTTTACAATCCCCCAACCCAAAAGCCCCTTTCGGGGCTTTTGGCGCATTACGCTCATGGAAAAATCAAACCCACCAGCACATAAGTGAAGCCAATAAGTATAAAAATTTCTGGCAGAATAAAGCCTGCCGTACTTTACTTCACTTTTTCGTGTATTCTTCGCCTAAGAACTTTTTAAGGCGAGTGAATTGGAATGAGCGCTTTGCATCTCTAATTTGCTCTCGGAGTAGAAAATTGCAAGCGATTTTTTCCACTGCGGAGTTCTTTGACGTAACTTCCACGATATGGTAAAACTTAAGCTTGTCTTCGCAGAAAATACATATGAAAGAAGAAGGCAGTAAAAAATATGCAAAACCAGCAATAAACGCCGCAATGGTGCGGACGGTTCTTCGAATTTTCTGGACTCACACCAAGCGATATCCGTTCACGACCATTGTCCTCACCATCACCAGCATAGCAACCCAAGGCATCATTGTTTTGATCCCGATCCTCTTCAAGTGGTTTTTTGATACGCTTACGCTTCCCGGCGCTACGCCAGCGGAAATCTCCCCGCGCCTTTTCTCTATCCTCGTAATCGTTGGATTTGTCGTTGGAGCGCGATGGATACTCCATCGGTTCTCTGGAATTTCCAATGTCATGCTCCAAGCGCGAGTCATGAGCGATCTTTTGATGACCGCATTTGAGAATCTCCTGGGACATTCCTATCGGTTCTTTTCAAATGTGTTTACCGGATCAGTTGTCCGGAAGGCAACGCGCATAAGCCGCGCGTATGAGGACATGACAGACCAAATCACCGGAAACCTCATTCCCATAATCGTTATTTCAGCAGGCATCCTCACGGTCCTCTTCATACGGAATGTTGTCTTGGGAGCGCTTCTTGCGGGATGGATGATTCTTTTTCTTGCGATCCACTTCTGGATCGCCTCTTGGAAAATAAAATATGACCGCCTGCGTTCAGAAAAGGACTCCGAATCAACAGGGGTGCTTGCGGATGCCCTTACGAATATCATCACGATCAAGCTCTTCTCAAACTACGACCACGAAAAGAAAAGATACCGCGCGGTGACGCAGGAGCTCAAAAAACTCCGAATCCTCGGGTGGGGAATCGGCGAAGCAGTTGACGCGATTCAGGGCGCCCTCATGATCGGGATTGAACTTACGCTTTATTTTCTCTGGCTCCACTACTGGGAAGGCGGCACCGGAACAGTAACGCCCGGTGATTTTGTTTTAATCCAGGGGTTTGTTGCGGTTCTTTTTTCGAAAATCTGGGAATTCGGGCGCGTCATCCGGCGGCTCTATGAATCAGTTGCTGATGCGGCAGAGATGGTCGAAATCCTTGAAACGCCATACGACGTACGAGATCGGATCGGAGCAAAACCAATCCGCATAGAAAAGGGATTGATTGAGTTTAAGCGCGTTATGTTCGCGTTCCATAAGACGCGCCGGGTCCTTGACGAATTCAACCTGACAATCAAAGCAGGAGAAAAAATCGCGCTTGTCGGCTCATCGGGCGCAGGGAAGACAACGATTACCTCGCTCCTTCTTCGGTTCCATGATGTGGACGGAGGCGAAATTTTGATTGACGGACAAAATATCACGCATGTGACTCAATCGAGCTTACGGAAAGCGATTGCTCTTGTCCCCCAAGATCCGATTTTGTTCCATCGGACGCTTAAAGAAAACATACGCTACGGAAAACTCGACGCAACAGACGAAGAAGTGATTGACGCGGCAAAAAAAGCCCACTGCCACGAATTTATCTCGGAGCTTCCCTACGGATACGATACCTATGTCGGCGAGCGCGGAGTAAAGCTTTCTGGAGGCGAGCGCCAGCGCGTTGCAATTGCGCGAGCCATACTTGCCGGTACGTCGATTCTGATTCTTGACGAAGCAACATCAAGCTTGGACTCGGAAGTCGAAGCGCTCATCCAAGACGCGCTTAAAACCCTGATGAAAAACAAAACCGCGATTGTGATCGCGCACCGCCTTTCAACCATCGTTCAGATGGACCGGATTGTCGTAATTGACAACGGGAAAATCGCAGAAATGGGAACGCACAACGAACTCCTCGGAAAAGAAGGAATCTACAAACGGCTTTGGTCCTTGCAAGCAGAGCGGTTTCTTAAATGAAAATACCGCAGGGCGAACCTACGGCACAATTGCTCTTCCACGAGATCTCGAGGTCTATGAACTGTTGAAGTCCGACTTCAGCAGTTCACTTCTTCTCAACCACTATATCAATATTCTCTACATCCCAGTAACGATACGCATACCGCCCCGAAGGCGTTCTCAAACGAATGGCGACAACAGACTCGTGACAATGGCGAAGCTCTCGCGGATTCTTTATCCTTGAATTATCACCGATAAGCTCTCCCACGCGTCCCGATATCGCATTCTCGAAGAAACTAATAGTAAAACGCACTTCAAACCGAAGATGTTTCGTAAGAAATCAACCAACTTATACTCAAAGCGAGTCTAATCCTATTTTGAGACTATAATGAGGTCGAGCCGGGCACGGTTTTTGCAAAACGAATAGAAAATCTAATTATACTGAATGACTCTAACGCTTTGCCACTAGAATACTCTGGTTTCGCACCGAATGTTGGGTCCATAAATAACAACAGGGCACACGGAGAGATGTTTCCTTTCCGTGTGCCCTTGTATCTTGGGCTGTCGCCCTTACCGCGGACTGTTCAGAACTCCCGGTGACACCGTCTTCGCGCAGCGCCAGAACCCAACCTTCGGGTCGACCGCGCTCACTGGCCCAACCTCGATGTCGAAGTCGGGGTAGTGATATGCGAGGATCTGGCCGATGTCAGTTGCAATGAGATCCAGTACCTCCGACGTGCGCTCAGACTTCTTGAAGAGCTCGATCTCGACCGAGATAACGCCGTTTTTCTCGGGCGCCCGCTCGGCCGGGAAACGCACCGAGATGTCCTGCGGTCCCTCGAGTTCCAGCGCGGGGATCCCATACAGGAGGTGATTGGTGATGTGCCTTCGCAGGAACTCCAACTCGATGCGCGTGTTGGACTCGACGCGATCGGGTTCCTGATTGTTGTCCGGTAGCCCCCAGATCTTGATGGTTGGCATGTCGCCCTCCTACTTGGGTAGTAAGGAACTGCATTCCCGGTGGTGCCACACGCGGGAGTTCACGGTTTCGCATATGGATCCCACAATGGGATGCGGGGATCGAGCGGTCGGGTGCCCACGTAGAAACCACAGAGCGGCCCAATAAAGGGAATTTCGGAACATTTAAATAATAACATAGTAATTATATCATGTCAATAAAAACCACCCCCACTGAGGGCTGATTTTAGGATGTCTGTGGGAAAAATTGAGGCGACTCTGTCTGAAACGCCCGATTACCGCTTCACCCACTGCTACGCTACGGTTCTTACCGAACCATATGGTTTTCGCAGAAACATACGCTTGCAATACTTTGGTGCGAGGTGGACTTTAGGCCTTAAGATCAAACTGGCTTTATTTCAAAAACTTTATGATCTCTCTCAAACCTGATTTTATGCAAATCAAAAAAGCCATCTTGTCCAAGAAGAGCACCAAAATTCTTTGTTTCAATAAAACCTATAGGGATTTCAATTTTGTTAAGATACTCTACTTGGATTTCTAACATTACCGTTTTAGTTTCTGTTTCGCCTCCTGTTATTCCTCGAGTGAATCCATTTCTTGCGTTCACCAAATCAATTCCCAAGAATCTTGCTACTTCCATGCTCAATAACGTACGATCAGCGCCAGAATCTAAAAGAGCCAACTCTTTATGAGTGCCCTTTGGTCCGAAAATAGTTATCTCTATCATCGGTCGTCTAACTAATTTTCCCGTCTCGTCTGGAAGATAATCCGTGTATTTATATTGCATTAGGAGAAAAACCTACCGGAATTACCCTATGAAAAATGACTTTTTCTCTATCCTTATGTTCTATAGCTTTAGCCGCATCTTCAAGAGTATCACCGCTTGATAAGACCTTCTTATAATCAGGCGATAAAACCACCCACTTGTTCTCAAATGACTTTAGAATTTTTGAAAGATTGGGTTTAACTATCATTTTTTATTTCTTTTATTATACCCATATTAGTAGCCCCGTTTTCCCCATCTGTCAATCAATAAAAAATCAATGAAAAATCCTCTAATTAAAATTCATGCTTCAGGCGAGGAAAGCTGCTTTTGAAAACATGCAAGATTGAGCCGCCACAGCGTGCGCATTGCTCCGCAGTACTATACTCAAAGCGAGCGTAATCCTATTTTAAGACCATAATGAGGCCGTGCGGGCACGGTTCCTGAGCTTGCCGAGGGAGAGCACGGCCGAATTCTGAGGCGAGCGAGCGCGCTGGGCGAGCGAGC
>CAYHJX010000005.1:14321-20490 GCA_964357005.1 uncultured Candidatus Saccharibacteria bacterium
CACACCTTTCTAAAATAATATTTAAAACTCACTTGCGGCGGGCGGGGGTCCCCCCCGCTCTCCCGCCCCCCCCCCCCCCCTTTTTTTTTGGGGGGGGGGGGGGGGGGGGGGGCCCCCCCCCCCCGAGTCGAAAAATAGGATTACCGAGCTATCTCTTTGCCCATTGAGGGGCGCGCCTTGCTTTTTTGAGTCCGAATTTTTTGCGTTCTTTTGCGCGGGGGTCGCGCATCAAAAATCCTGCGCGTTTGAGACGTTTTCGAAAGTCGGGGTTGAATTTGATGAGCGCGCGGGCAAGGCCGTGGCGAATTGCCTCTGATTGAGCGCGCACGCCTCCGCCTTCTGCTTTTACCGAGACGCGAAAACGCCCCCAGAGTTTCATCTTCTGGAGCGCATCTTCAACGGTTTTCTGAAGTTCAAGCGTTGGGAAATACTCTCCGTACTTTTTACTATTCACGGTAAAATCTCCTGCGCGCGTATACATCCGGACGCGGGCAATCGCGGTTTTTCTTCGGCCGACCGCTTCAAAGTAGCGCTCGGGTTTTTTGCTTGCATCGCCGGAATATTCTTCCGGAATCTCCGGGACAAAATCATCCTCCGCGGCTTTTGAAACTGGCTCGGCAACCTTAATCTCCTCCACCGCTTCAGGGGTCGGAGCTTCGTGTTTTTTCTTTTCTTTTTCTGTTTTTTTCTTCGGAACCCTTGCCATAAAAATATGTTTACTAAATCCCCCCTTTCACGAGCGTAAGATTTTTAATGATTTTTGCGCGCGAACGGTTTTTGGGAAGCATTCCCATGACCGCCTCGCGAATCACTCTTCGCGAGTCCTTTTCCATGACACGCGCAAGTGTTTCCTCTTTCAAACTGCCGATATATCCTGAATGGCGCCGATACATTTTCTGAGACATCTTTCTACCTGTTACCGCGATTTTATCCGTGTTATACACCGTAATCGTATTTCCGGAAAGCTTTGTGGGGTTGAACCTCGGGTCGTTTTTCCCGCGGAGTAGCACCGCGACCTCTGACGCGAGGCGTCCCAGTATTTTATTTGATGCGTCAATTTTGTATTCCATGTTCGCTACGCGGCAATGATGCCAATCTACAAATGACATGCGAATCCTGCGAATTCCACATACTATATAATTTTCGTTATTCGCAATTTGTAGATTAGCATTATATTCGCATTATTTGCATCACTGCGGATTTCGACTCTTATTCAACTGCTTCCAATATCGCAAGACGCGCGGAATCGCTCTTTCGCTCGCCGAGCTTTATCACCCGCGTATATCCGCCGGGACGCGCTTTCATTTTTTCTCCCATTCGAACAACATTCAGCACGATCTTCGGAGACACCCGTGCCGCAATAAGGCGCCTGTGCGCCACGGTCGGCTCTTTGCCGTACTGGATCAGACGCTCGACAAATGGACGGAGTTCCCGCGCCTTTGCTTCAGTCGTCCGAATACGCCCGTGAACAAAAAACGAAACTGCCAAGCTTTTCATCAAAGCCCGCCTCACGTTCCGCTCCCTCCCGAATTTTCGCCCTTTCTTCAGATGCCTCACGGTACGGGGCGTTATTCCTTAAGCGAGATGCCGAGATTCCCAAGAGCCGATAGTATCTCCTGAAGTCCTTTTTCTCCGAGTCCCTCGATCTCGCGAAGAACGGATTCTTTTTTTCGCGAAAGGCCGCCTACGGTTTTTATCCCCGCCTCCCGAAGCGCGTTTTGCGCCCTGTTGGAAATGCCGAGATCTTCAATTTTCATCTTTGAAATATCCGTGCCGTCTTCCTTTTCTTCGCCCTCCGCTTCTTCGTCTTTCCGAGCGCGCGCCGCGACCCCCTCTTCTTCAGACAATCCCTTTGCAATGGACTGAAACTGAATTTCAAGAATTTGCGCGGCTTGGGAAAGCGCTTCAAACGGGGTAATGGAGCCGTCGGTCTCAATCGTAAAACGGACTTTGTTATAGTCAGTCCGGTCTCCGACGCGCATATGTTCAACCTCGTAGTTCACGTATCGAACCGGAGAAAATGCGGCGTCAAGCGCTATGGTTCCCACCTCGACTTTATCTTTCGAGCGCGTTTCCACCGGAATATACCCAAGCCCGGACTCGACAACTGCTTCCATATGAAGCGATGATTTTTTGGACGCAAGTGTCGCAATGTGATGATTCGTATTGATAAGTTCGAGCTGGGACGGCACTTTGAAATCGCCGCCGGTCACATCCTTTTCTCCTTTTGCCGAAAGCATAATCGTAAACGGTCCGCCCTCAAAAAGGCGAAACCGAAGCTGTTTTATATTCAAAATGATTTCGACGACGTCCTCCATGACGCCCTCGATCGTGGAAAATTCATGCTCCACGCCTTCGATCTTCACCGACGTGACCGCCGCACCCTTCAAAGATGACAATAACACGCGCCGGAGGCTATTTCCGATTGTCTGCCCGTATCCCGGGTAAAGCCCTTCAATTTCAAAGATGGCTTTCGACCCTTCTTGGGAAATAAGACGCGGTTTTGGGGGTAATGAAATCATAATCCCAATGTTAAAAATGTTAGACCGCTCGCTTTGCTCGCTCGTTCAAATCGTTGAAATCGTATAACGTTTTGAACGTTTTTAACGCCTTGAACGACTTTAACTTCACCTCGAATAAAACTCCTTAATTTTTGTCGCATCAAACATTGTTTCAAGCGTTTCTGTCTCGGGCTCTCGGATGACTTTCCCTATTTTTTTTGCCGGATCAAGCTCGAGCCACTGCGGCACCTGCTGTTTATTCAGCCGATTTTCAAGATCCGCAAAAAGTCCGAGCCCGAAAGCGCGCTCTTTCAAGGATACTTCGTCCCCGGGACGAACGCGGTATGACGGAATAGTCACTGCCTTGCCGTTTACGACAATATGTCCGTGGGTAATTGCCTGCTGGGCAGAGCGCCTGGAAACAGAAAAACCGAGCCTGAACACAACATTATCAAGCCGGCTTTCAAGCATCTTCCAGAAATTCGAACTAAACACACCCTTTTTGAAAGCAGCTTCATTACTATACCGTCGAACTGCGGCGTCGTCAATGCCATAGCTAAACCGCACCTTCTGCTTTTCCCGCAGAAGAGTGCTGAATTCCGAAGATGCGCGGCGTTTGCGCTTTCCATGCGCGCCCGGAGCGTAATTCCGGCGCACCATAACACATTTTACGCCTGCGCACCGATCGCCTTTGAGAAACAGCCGTTCACCAAGCGATCGTTCTCGTTTTTCCAATACTCGAGGCATTACTGATTACTGGTTACTAATAACTGGTTCCTATACTCGCCTTGGCTTCTTCGGCCGGGGACCGTTATGCGGAGTCGGGGTAATATCCCGAATTGCGGTGATATTATACCCGCGATTTGCAAGGGATCTCACCGCGGAATCCCGCCCGGAACCGACTCCTTTCACATACACCTGCATTTCGTCAAATGAAACTTTCTTCAATTTTTCTGACAAGGCCTCGATGACGCGGGCCGCGGCAAACGGCGTTGCCTTTTTTGCGCCGGAAAATCCCAAGGCGCCGGCTGACGACGCGGCAAGCGTATTCCCTTTGTCGTCCGAAATCGTCACAAGCGTGTTATTGTAGGTTGCCTGGATATGCGCGACTCCGCGGCCGATTTTATTCGGAACCTTAACTTCGCGGACCGCAGTGCTCCCCGCTCCTGTTACTTCGCCTCCCTTTTTAATGACTCGTTTCTTTCCCATGCCAATGATGTCTAAATTTGCGAAGCCCAAGCTGAAGCAAATTTAGCTACAGCATTGAGTACCCCGTTAGATACAATACTTAAAAGCACAGAGGCTCCTAGGGGAATATATCCTTGTTTGTCTGTTTGAATGTGTGTCATAACTCATTATCTAACGGGGTAAAGGTTTTGTAACATAATTTTCATCGCTCTGCTCAAAAATTCTGACAAAGCCCTTTATGTAGGTGATGCTGCTGGTTTGCGGCCCGATCCCATGGTCTTCCGAACATTGCCTCTCCGCGTCCTGTTATTGGTCTTTGTCCGCTGGCCTCTCACCGGAAGCCCGCGCGCATGCCGAGACCCCCGATACGTATGAAGCTCCCGCATCCGCTTGATATTCGTCAAAATTTCGCGGCGAAGCTCTCCTTCGATCTTGTAATTTTTCTCAATAATTTCCCGAAGGCGGTTGACTTCCGTAGGAGTCAGCTCTTTTGTCTTTTTTGCCGGAGATATGGATGCAAGTTTCAGAACTTTCCGGGACGCCGAAAGGCCAAGCCCGTAGACATACGGGAGCGAATACTCGATTCTCTTTTCATCCGGAATATTTACACCGACGATTCGCATGATGGAATTGTTATATCGTCCCGCCCGATGCCGGGACTTGTTCGATCGTTTTGGCTTCGCCAAAACTTGTTATATCGCTCCGCCGAGCTGCACTCGGCTCCGCTTGTTGGAATCGTTACCGTTCTAACGACTCTAACGAGGCCAAAGGCCGATCAAACAAGCGAAGCGATCCAACATTTCAACCCTGTCGTTGTTTATGCTTCGGATTCGTACAAATAACAACCAATCGACCCTTCCGTCGAATTCTTTTGCACTTCGCGCACATTGGTTTTACCGATGCTTGAACTTTCATAATAACCACTACGAAGTTACGAATTCTTACGAATATACGAATAATTCGTAATTTTCGTAACTTATTCGTACCTTCGTAGTAAACATTCTACTTCAATCTATGCACTATCCTTCCCTTCGTATCATCATACGGCGTCATCTCGATGCGCACGCGGTCTCCCGGAAGAATTTTTATATAATGGATTCGCATCTTTCCGGAAAGGTGCCCGAGAACTTCGCGTCCGTCCTCGTCTAATTTCACCCGAAAAAGGGCGCTTGGAAGATTCTCCAACACGACCCCTTCCTTGACGATTTTGCCTTTATCCATAAAAACGTACTCGGCTATAATACCAGAAAAACCGAGAGAAAGTCAACCCCCACACTAAACGTGGACTAACTATTCGATGCAGAAAATAGGGCAATATGTACTTTATAGATGTGTTACGCGGGAGACTCGACTTTTTAATCCCGGAAACTAATGCATCTGTGCACGTTTGGTGTGGGGGTCAACCCCGCACTGGACTTTGACTCATTATTCGATGTGCGGAACCGCCTACTCATGGACAATCCGAACCTTTTCGGGCCCGTTGGGAATACCCAAAAGCCACGGCGGAAAGAGTGAAATTTTGGATGACGCAATATCTTGTCTGGAATCAAGATAATTTTTTGCCTCATCCGCGGACTTCCCTTGAATGAGCGACGTGATCTCCCCATCAGAAATGACTGATTGTGTCTGTATCGAGCCGCGGAGGACGATTGCGGCTCGCCCCTTCGCGTAATCGGTTGACGCAACGGTATAGGTAAGGTCAACCGACTCCGGAATAACGTCGCGCTTTTCATCACTGCCGAGAATAAGCCCGCGAAGAAACGAGACAACGTCCGACTCCCGAAATACGATGAGGCGCGCGGTCGCGTCAGCCGCCGCGCTGAATTTTTCGCCAACCGTATCAGCTGCGGGAACGCTTACGTTTGTAATCTCAATACTCCGGAGCGCATCAATGACGGTAAAATCCGGGGGAACATTTGTCGCTGACTCCTTCTCAAGGTCCGCGTATACGGCTTTTGTCACTGCTTCGCTTGCCCGTTTTTGGTCGTCTGACGTGACAACGCGCTGTTCGCCCCGCGCCCCGCCGGAAAAGCCCTTGAGAGCGATTGCATAAAATTTCCCGTATTTCGCCGTTCCCTGAAATCCGGGAATTTGAAGCGTCACCTCTCCGGACAGATTTCCCGCCTCCCCTGCCGCGTCTGCAATGAGCTCCGCCTCAACGTATTGAGGAACAATCTTCCCGGCGCTGACTTTTGCTCCGGGCACGGTAATCGCTTTCGGAAGGCGATACAATTTCCCGTTCCCCGTCAAAAACCGCGTCTGGGCAATAAGGGTCTGGGATGAAGAATTATAGGCGTTAAAAATTTGGACGGCTCCGCGCGCCTTGAAATCAGCGGTCTTTGTGCCGGTTGATTCAAAATCCTCTGCCGCGTGCTTTGAAAATTCAAGTTTTGCCGCAGGAAGAATTTTTTGCTTTGCCATAACCTCAACCGCAGACGTATCGAACGTAAGTGATACATCCTGAATCTCAACCGCTTCAA
>CAYHJX010000005.1:20500-25937 GCA_964357005.1 uncultured Candidatus Saccharibacteria bacterium
CGGCTGTATGACAACGGTTGCGCGGGCAAAGACGGTCGTAAGAAGTATGCCTCCGCCGAGAAACACTCCGGCCCCGACGAGAACTCCGATAAAAAGGGTGTGCCGTTTTTTTGCTCCTTCCTGCTCTTCTTCGCTAAACCCGACTCCGGTATAGAAATCATTCTCTTCGCCTTTGTCAGTGGCTTTTTTCCGCGAAAACCATGAAGATACTTTATCTTCCGCGAGCGCCGCTTTTTCCTCTTCCGATGGCTCCGGGAGAAGTTTTTTCTGATCCTCTTTGAGTACGGGCGTTTGCGGTGACATCGGCGCGCGACCCACCTGGAGGGGATATTTCGGAATATCGCGAAACGCGGACTCCCGCGAAGGTGGCGATGCGGGAATTGCGGCTCTTGGGGGCTCCGGCGCCGGCTCTTTTTTGATGACCGGCGGCTCGCGGCGGATAGAAATTTCCTCTATGTTGTCTTTCGCTTTCTTGTTCACCAAGGAAATCGTCCGGCGAGAACCCTCGTCTTTTTTTCGCCGTATGCCGTCTGTTTGCCTTTTATCTGATGGCATGATTCTTTATTACGCTCCGCTTGATGGCGGCGCAGTTACCTCTTTCATAGCATAATACACCAGAGACGCAAGACCAACGTCTGCGGGACCCGCGAGATTTCCGCCAAGCGTATCGCCCCCGAATATGAGCGCCGGGTCGAATATGCGAACGCGCGGTTCGTCAACGTACGAAAACCCCTTCATCCACTCCGGGTCCCTCAATATCGCGCCGATTTCGGGCATGCCTGCTCCCCCTCCCATCAGCACAACGTCTTCGGGCAATAATCCAATGTGATAGAACACGTCGCGCATTTCGAGAAACCGCTTTTTCCATTCCTCGGACTCCTTGCGGAGAAACTGGGCAAGCCGTTCCCTCCGCGCGGGATCAAATATCTTTTCAAGATACTGGCGGCGGGTGTCCTCAGCTTCCTCGAGCGTAGCGCCGGAAATTTTTGAAATCCCTTTCACAAAAAGGCCGACGCCAACCGGAAAATACGCAAACTGAAGCAACGAGCCGCTCCGAAGAAGCATGAGAGACGTCTCCTCCCCTCCGACGTCAACCAAAAACGCGTCCCGCAGGTGAAGAATCTCCGGCACGACTCCAAGGGTAATTGCGGCAATCGGCACAAATTCAACAGGCATGCCGCCCAAGGACTCTTTGATTTCAACAAATGAGCGACCGATCTCTTTCGGAAAACGAAGAACAATCGTCCGAAATTCGGCAAACAGGCGCTTCACGACTTTTCCTCCGACCGCGGGAAGCGAGATATCGGTAAACCCCTTTAAGTTCACGGGATAATGATTCAAAAACGCTTCAACCGGAAACGCCATCACATACGTTTCTTCATCGCGGTATTTTTTTGAAAGTTCTTCAAAAAATATATAGAGGTCCTCCTTCACGACGGTCTTCCCGCGCGCGTCAAACTCGCCGCTCCATGTCTCAAGCGTGTAGGGCGCAAGATGCGGTCCCATCCCGATCCATATTTTTTGGGGGACGCGGCCAAGCTCTTTCAGAGCCGCAAACATAAGCTCACGAAGCTTTGTGCTCGTCCGGAGCGTATGGCGCCACGCGACCACAAAATCGGCAGGCGGCGCGGGCTGCAGGCGGAAAAAGTATTTTTTGATGACGGTCGGCTTCGCGGCTCCGGCGGGCAGTTCAAATGTCATTGCACGGATCGCATGTGTTCCGACGTCAATCACCATGAAAACGGGGGATTTTTTTCTCCCGAACAAAGAAAAAAACGCCATGCATATAGTATAGCAAAAAACTATTCACCCCGTTAGAGGCCGCGATCGCGGAAACTATGATAGTAACGGCGTGAAAAACATTCCAAACTGGAAAGTGCATAACACGCCTGCCTTGTCCGATCGCAATCTGCCTCTAACGGGGCTCAATAGTCGCCCTGATTCGGCGTACACCCGCAGACGATGACTCCTCTTTTGTGATACGGAAATGCCCAATGAGAGCGGTGTGCTCAACATGCGGCCCTCCGCAGAATTCTTTCGAATAAAACTCGCCTGACTCGGGATCAAATACGGTATAGACCTTGACGCGAGGAGGATATTTTTCCCGGAAAAATCCAAGAGCCCCGTCTTTAAGAGCGCTTTCGTAATCAGTTTCTTTCCACTCAACCGACAAGTCCTTTTGAATCGCCGCATTCACCCATTCTTCGATTTTTGCGAGCTCCTCGTGCGTTACTTTTCTCGGAAACCGGAAATCAAACCGCGTACGCTCGACCGTAATATCAGAGCCGTCCTGCCGCACTTCAGGGCCCAGGACCGCGCGAAGCGCGGCGTGCATCAAATGCGTTGCCGTATGGAGCTGCGTTACTTTTTCCAATTCCGACTTGTCCTTAACCGTAACTTCACCTGTTTTCAGATAAAGCCCATGTCCGCCAAATTTTGCCTCCGATCCCGCACGAGAAATTTCTTGATGCTTTTCGAATTCCTTTTCAAAAGCCTCCCGAGTCAAACTTTCTGCCTTGATTCCTGCTACATCCTTAATAATTTCATAGGTTATTCCAAAGCTTTCGTATAATTTAAAAGCGGTTGCCGCATCGATTTTTTCTAATCTCTTGGTTTCCCTCAAACCGTCCTTAAAGACCCGATCGAATCGATTGAATTCTTCATCAAAAACTTCGTTTGCCAAATCAAGGGTCAACGGATAGATATCCTGATATATTTCATTAATCTCTCTAAAAACAGTTTTTATATCTTCAGCAGCACCTCTACTTAAAGTGTCAGTACCAGCAAAAGAACCAAAACTACCGAGGTGTGCTTGAACAATCATGCGGCGCAATAGACGGCGGAGAATATATCCCTGATGTTTATTTGATGGCCTCACGCCGTCAGAAATGAGAAAAAATGACGCGCGGGCGTGATCAACAATAATACGCTTACGTCTTTGATCGGTGTCCGCGGTAGGAAGAATCGCAATAAGCGGTTTAATGAGATCAATATTAAACATGTTCGGGTCATCCTGTGACGCCGCCGTAATCCGCTCAAGCCCACCGCCAAAATCGACGTTTTTCTGCTCTAGTTTTTCAAAGGTGCCATTTTCCAACTTTTTATATTCCATGAAAACAGAGTTTCCGATCTCCATGAAGCGTCCGCAGTCACAGTTTGGATGACAATAAACCCCGAACTTCGGATCGTGTTCAACATCGAGAAATTCGTAGAATACTTCCGAATCCGGCCCTCCCGGCTCACGCGCAGGCATTTTTGCAGGAGTACCTGCGCGGCTCCACCAATTTTTTTCACCGTAATAAAAGATACGCCCGCCTTGCATACCTAATTTTGAGGCGCGCGCCTCGGTTACCAGCTCGACCGCTTTTGCATCAATCCCTTTTTCTTTGAACAGCCGCTGCCAGATTGCGACCGATTCATCATCACGCGGAATATTATTTTCTTTGTCTCCGGCAAATACGGTGATATATAATTTCTGCGGAACAAGACCCACGATATCAGTCAAAAACTCAAAAAACCAAGGAAGCTGTTCTCGTTTAAAATAGTCACCCAGTGACCAGTTGCCGAGCATTTCAAAAAATGTCGTATGGCGATTATCGCCCACCTCATCAATATCTTCGGCACGAAAACTTTTTTGCGAATTGACTAAGCGCACGCCCTTGGGATGCTTTTCCCCCAAAAGATACTTAATCAATGGCTGCATTCCAGAACCGGTAAATAAAGTCGTATTGTCTTCCTCTGGCACTAAAGAAGCTGACGGAATCACGGTGTGTCCCCGTTCCTCAAAAAATTTCAAAAATTTCTGCCGGATTTCAGATGCATCCATACGCCGTATCATACGGAAATTCTCGAGTTTTTTCAACAAAAAAAGGCAGATCCTCTGCCTTTCGGTTATTCTAAAAGAGCTTTGAGGTGACGGATACGAGATGGATTTCTCAGGCGTCTGATGGCATTATTTTCAATCTGACGAATCCTCTCGCGGGTAACGCCGAATCTCTGTCCAATATTTTCAAGAGTATGCTCTTCCCCACCGTCAAGACCCATACGAAGAACAAGAACTTCTTTCTCTTTCGCAGAAAGATCATCGAGAATATGCATGATCTGTTTCCTAATAGTACTATCGGGAAACAGTGTTCAAGTTAAAAAAGCGCGCCACGCGCTCTTTTAACTACATAAAAAAATGTATACTCTATCCTCGTTTTACCACGCGGACTTTCATTGTCCGGCATCCCCAGAATTTCTTTAGAAATGCTATTGTTTTTTTGTGATCAAACGGCCGGCACGAATAGACATCCATCGAGACATATCCCAACGCCGGCCAGGTATGGCAGGAAATATGGCTTTCGTAAATCATAACAAACCCCGACACTCCCCAATCGCCTTTTTTATCGCCTTCATCGCAAAACACAACGTACGGGACCGTGAGGCGCCGCATGCCGAGCATCTCGGGAAGGCCGCTCAACAGATGAAACACCCCGCTATGGCTTGCGAGCTTTTTTTTGGGAATGCCGTAGGCGTCAATCGTCAGATGCTTTCCGTATATTTGAAACGGCTTCTTTCCGGCAGATTTTTTTCCCTCCATTTCCTAAAAATTATCAAACTCTCTCCTCACTATTCTATGAGCAAAGCTGTTCGTGCGCAATATAAAATAGAATCCATATCCTGTGGATAAATCCATTCTCTATCTGAAAAATGTAACGTGTTGCTTACACTTTTGAGACAATAGGAGGCGTGGTTTGCTTGGTCTTCCGGTTTCCGGAAGAAACCGCGCCTCCTTCTTAGCGAGGCCGCCGCTGGAGGAAAGACGCGAGAGCTTTCCGCGAAGCGGGGGCTCCCGTCTCCGGCCGAGACGGGTCGAAAAAGTATAAGCAACTCCCACAGATCCTACACTTATTGAATAACTCCTCCGCCGATCATTTCTTCTCCCCGATAGAACACAACCGACTGCCCGGGCGTTATTGCGCGCTGGGTAACGAGAAAATGAACCCCCACACTACCGCCTTTCGTTCGTGGCATCCAATGATCCGCTTCGCGCTTGACGGCCACCCCTCCGTGGACTTCCGCCCGTGGATTCTTGGTGTGGGGGTGAACAGAATATTCGCCTTCATGCTCTTCAATAACGCATTCCTCAACGGCCTGGCGGTACCGGATCCGCGCTTTGCATAAAAACGGCATAGAGGGCGCCTCGCCGGAAATCCAATTCACGTCATTCGCGATGAGCGAGCGCGAAAACAATTTTTCGTCGTATGGCCCTTCGGTAACCACAAGCGTATTTGTTGAAAAATCCTTTGCCGCGACATAGTACGGAATTCCCCCGCCGATGCCGATGCCTTGGCGCTGGCCAATCGTATAAAACTGAAGTCCCTCGTGCTCGCCGATAACGCGCCCCGAAGTCGTCATGATCTCGCCGCGGGAGACCGGAATATGTTTCTTCAGA
>CAYHJX010000006.1:0-25287 GCA_964357005.1 uncultured Candidatus Saccharibacteria bacterium
ACTCCCGAAGGTCCAAACATCGGTCTCGTCGGACACCTTGCAAGCTACGCCCGCCTCAATGAATTCGGACTTATCCAGACGCCGTATGTCAAAGTTTCAAAAGGAAAACTCACCGGCGACATAGAGTATCTTGACGCGTCTGCGGAAGTAAAATTCAATATCGCGCACGCAGGCATTCCGACTGATGCGGACGGCTCGATCACGGACGAGCGCGTGGAAGCGCGCATTCACGGGAACCCCGGCGTCATTGAACGGGAAAAAGTTGACTACATTGACGTGTCGCCCCAGCAGGCAATTTCCATTGGAACGAGCTTGATTCCGTTTCTTGAGCATGACGATGCGAACCGCGCGCTCATGGGCTCAAACATGCAGCGCCAAGCCGTGCCTTGCGTGAGGCCGCAGGCCCCGCTTGTGGGGACCGGCATTGAAACTCGTGCCGCCCGCGATTCAGGCCGCATTATCCTTGCCGAAGAAGACGGGGAAGTCATTTCGTCAGACGCCCGCGAGATCGTCGTCAAAGAACGGGGCGGGAAAACGCGCTCATACGGCCTCTTGTCGTTTTTGCGGACAAACGCGTTTACCGCGATCCGCCAGCGGCCCCGCATTACGGTCGGCCAGAAGGTGAAAAAAGGAAGCATTCTCGGCGACTCGTCCTCAATCGACCGCGGCGATCTTGCGCTCGGGCAGAATATTCTTGTCGGGTTTCTCTCATGGTCAGGATCGAATTATGAGGACGCCATCATCATCTCGGAGCGGCTTTTGAAGGATGACCGGTTTACCTCAATTCACATTGAGGATTTTTCGATTGATGTCCGTGACACAAAGCTCGGCCCGGAATTGACGACTCCCGATATTCCGAATGTGGGCGAAGAAAAATTGAAAAATCTTGACGAAGACGGCATTGTGCGGATCGGCGCCGAAGTCAGGTCCGGCGACATTCTCGTCGGGAAAATTTCCCCGAAAGGCGAATCCGACCTCACGCCCGAAGAAAAGCTCCTCCGTGCCATATTCGGCGAAAAAGCACGCGACGTAAAAGATACGTCACTCCGGCTCTCGCACGGCAAGCGCGGACGGATTGTTGGCATCCGGGTGTTTTCGCGAGAAAAAGGGGACAAGCTTGACGCGGGCGTGATAAAGCAGATTCAGGTTGATGTTGCCCAGATGCGGAAAGTCGCGGTGGGCGACAAGCTCGCGGGCAGGCACGGCAATAAAGGAGTCATTTCAAAGATTCTTCCCGAAGAGGAAATGCCGCATCTTGAGGACGGGCGGCCCCTTGATATGATTTTAAATCCTTTGGGCGTTGCGTCCCGCATGAACCTTGGCCAGATCCTTGAAACGCATCTCGGATGGGCCGCGCATGAACTGGGGTACCACGCGGTTGTCCCCGCGCTCAACGGGGTTTCGGGCGACGAAATCAGACAAGAGCTCAAAAAAGCAAATCTCCCGGAAGACGGCAAAGTCCGTTTGTACGACGGCAGGACCGGCGACTCGTTCAGCCAGAAAATCACCGTGGGATACATATATATTATGAAGCTTATCCATTTGGTTGAGGATAAAATCCACATGCGCTCGATCGGCCCCTATTCCCTCATTACCCAGCAGCCCTTGGGTGGGAAAGCGCAATTCGGCGGTCAGCGGTTCGGAGAAATGGAGGTGTGGGCGCTTGAGGGGTACGGCGCAGCGCATACGCTCCAGGAAATGCTTACGATAAAATCCGATGACGTATTGGGACGCGCGGCAACGTATGAATCAATCATCAACGGCGAGAAAATAAAAAGTCCGAACATTCCGGCTTCGTTTAACGTCTTAGTGAATGAATTAAAAGGTCTTGCGCTCAATATCGATGTGATAAAGCGGGATGAGCCGTTCCGCGGCGAGGAAGAAGAGCGCCGCGATACTGCAGTTGAGCGCTCCCGGAAGCCGCGCGTCCGCGAAAGGGTATAAGATTTACCTTGAGCACATGTGATAGCGAGTCCACTATGCTATCTGCGAAATGCGGAGGTGGAGATACACATTCACGAAGTTTCGCGAGGAGGGAGACCGGCTTTGCCGGAGGGGTTCCCCGAGCGAAACGAGTAGAATGTGTCTCCGCCGCAGCTCTTGAGCAGAGAGTATAGTGGCGAGCAAATATGCAAGAGACATCTTTTAGAGATTTTAAATCGATTTCTCTCCGGCTTGCGTCGCCCGAAGATATTTTGTCGTGGTCGTTTGGCGAGGTGACAAAGCCCGAGACGATCAACTATCGGACCGCAAAGCCGGAGCGCGACGGCCTTTTTGATGAGCGCATTTTTGGGCCGGTGAAGGATTGGGAGTGTTACTGCGGGAAATACCGTCGCATCCGCTACAAAGGGATTGTATGCGACAAATGCGGGGTGGAAGTCACCCGCGCAATCGTGCGGCGCGAGCGGATGGGGCATATCAAGCTTGCGACTCCGGTGTCGCACGTCTGGTTTTTGCGAGGGATTCCCTCAAAAATCGGGCTTCTCTTGGATATTTCCGTGAGTGACCTTGAGAAAGTCATTTATTTTGCAGGATATATCATCACGAAAGTCGACGAGGAGGCGCGGAGTCGTATTTTGGAAGAAATTGAGCGTGAGTACAAGACAAAAACAAAGAAACTTGAGAAGGAAGAAACCTCGACTATTCGGGATGCAAAGGAAAAAGCAAAGGAAGATTTAAAAAATATACGCCTTTACAAGGTGCTCTCGGAAGTCGAATATCACCGGTTGTCCCGGAAATTCGGAGAAGTGTTTGAGGCGTCCATCGGATCTGAAACGATCCGCGCGATCCTTGCGGGCGTTGACTTAGACGAGCTGAAGCGCGCGCTTGAGGAGGTCCTTCCCAAGCAATCGCCCCTTGTCCAGCGAAAGACCCTTCGGCGGCTCCATATTATCAAAGGCATGATTCAGGCGGGGATCCGGCCGGAGTGGATGCTTATGACCGTTATCCCTGTTATCCCTCCTGACCTGCGCCCTATGGTACAGCTTGATGGGGGTCGGTATGCGACATCTGATTTGAATGATCTCTACCGCCGCGTTATCAACCGGAACAACCGCTTGAAGAGGCTATTCGAGCTGAATGCGCCTGAGGTGATCACCCGGAACGAAAAGCGCATGCTCCAGGAAGCGGTTGACGCGCTTATTGATAATTCGATCAGGCGCGGAACGTCTGCGCCGGTTGCCTCGCAGATTCAACGCCGGCCTCTGAAGTCCCTCGCAGACATCATCAAAGGAAAGCAAGGCAGATTCCGCCAGAATCTTTTGGGGAAACGCGTTGACTATTCCGGCCGCTCCGTTATTGTTGTCGGTCCGGAGCTCCATCTCCATCAGTGCGGGATTCCGAAAAAAATGGCGCTTGAACTTTTTAAGCCGTTTGTCATCCGAAAACTCATTGAAAAGGAAATTGCGCATAACGTCAGGGGCGCGGGACGGCTCATTGAAGATCAGGATCCGTATGTGTGGGAAGCACTCGAAGAAGTGATTGAAGGGCGATACGTGTTGCTCAATCGTGCGCCAACGCTCCACCGGCTCGGCATACAGGCGTTTCAGCCGATTCTTATCGAAGGCGATGCAATCCAGATTCATCCGTTGGTGTGCCCCGCATTTAATGCGGATTTTGACGGCGACCAGATGGCGGTGCATCTTCCGCTTACTGACGAAGCGCAGACCGAGGCGCACGAGATTATGCTTTCCCGAAAAAATCTTTTGAAGCCGGCAACCGGCGATCCGATTGTTGACCCGACGCAAGATATTGTTCTCGGGTGCTACTGGGCGACGTCAATACGCGCTGGCCTTCAGGGTGAAGGAAAACAGTTCGGGTCTGAAGAGGAGGCGATTCTTGCGCATGATTTCGACGTGATTGATCTTCAGGCGTCTATCCGCGTCCGATTTCCGACGGAACGAATTACTGGTGCCGCGCCGAAAAAAGGCGAACCAAAAACCCAGATTATCGAAACGTCGGTTGGTCGCATTTTGTTCAATCGAGCGCTTCCCAAAGAAGTGGTGTTTGTTAACAAACAGGTGAAAAAGCGCGACCTTGGCGAAATTGTCGCGTTTCTCATAAAAACAGTTGGCGTTGAAGACACCCCTGGGATTCTCGACAACATCAAGAAATTCGGCTTCATGTACGCGACAAAATCCGGTATTTCATGGGGAATGGATGATTTGAGGATTCCCGAAGAAAAGAAAGCGATTATTGGTGAGGCGGAAAAAGAAATTCTCGGGATTGTCGAGCAATACCGCCGGGGGCTTCTCACGGAAAAAGAGCGGTATGACCGTGTATTGGAAATCTGGAAAAAAGTCGTTGATCAGATGACAAAGCTCGTTCCTGGCGCGCTCGATCCCTTGGGGCCAATTTTCTCCATGGTGGACGGGAAAGCGCGCGGTTCGTGGATTCAGATCCGGCAGATGTCCGGCATGAAAGGGCTTGTGGTAAACCCCGCGGGAAAAATTATCGAGCTTCCAGTTCTTTCGTCATATAAAGAGGGCCTCAACGTCCTTGAATATTTCATTTCAACCCACGGAGCGCGGAAGGGGACTGCGGATACTGCTTTGAAAACCTCTGCCGCGGGATACTTGACGCGTCGCCTCGTCGACGTTTCGCAGGACCTTATCATTTCCGAAAAGGACTGCAAGCCAAAGCAAGGACTCGAAATTTTGCGCTCTGACTCGGAGGAAATCAATAAGTCGTTCGGCTCGCGCGCATTCGGACGGATGACGTTTGAAGACGTGAAAGACCGGGAAACCGGAAAAGTTTTGTTTGAAAAAGGCACGTTTCTTGACCAGGAAAAAGGGAAAATGCTTGATGAGCGAAAAGTTGAGAAAATAGTTGTCCGGTCTCCCATTACTTGCCGGAGCTTATTGGGCATCTGCCAGTCCTGCTATGGATATGACTTGGGGAATAACGCACCTATCCGGTTTGGCGAAGCAGTCGGCATTGTTGCGGCGCAAGCCATCGGCGAGCCAGGAACCCAGCTTACCATGCGGACATTCCATATCGGCGGCGTTGCCGGAGGCGGCGATATTACGACTGGTCTTCCGCGCGTTGAGGAAATATTCGAGGTTCGCCCTCCGAAGGGGCGCGCGGTTCTTTCCGACGTGAGCGGGAAAGTGATCGAGATCATGGAAGCGGGCAGGGAGCGGGTTATCCGGATTGTGCCCGACAGTTCCGATGAAAACCGAAAGGCGAAAAAATCAAAGCGAAAAGGCGGAGCGCCGGAATCGGAGATAAAAGAGTTTCGCATTCCGCCCTCCACCGGGATTTTGGTGAGCGTCGGCTCTGACGTGCGGCGGGGCGACTTCTTGTCCGAAGGGCATGCGGATCTCAAGGACTTGTTCAAATATGCAGGGAAAGAAACCGTTGAGCGCTATATCATCAAGGAAATCCAGAAAATCTATTCGATGCAGGGCGCGCCGATTCACGATAAGCATGTTGAAGTGATTGTGCGCCAAATGTTTAGCCGGGTGCGCGTGAAGGAGGCGGGAGACACGGATCTTACATCGGGCGAGGTCGTTGAAAAGCGGGAATTCAGAAAAGCGAATATCAGCGTTGTGAAGCGCGGAGGAACGCCGGCAAAAGCGGCACAGATGCTTTTGGGCATTACGCGGGTCGCGCTCACGACATCGAGTTTTCTCTCTGCGGCCTCGTTCCAGGAAACAACGCGCGTCTTGGTTGATGCGGCAGTGCGCGGAAAAGTGGATGACCTCAAGGGTTTGAAGGAAAATGTCATCATCGGGCGCCTCATACCAGCCGGGACCGGATATCGGAAGACGGCGTAGCGCACGCGATCACGAATTTCGAATTGGGAATTACAAATTAGGAATGACGAATGAGGAATCCTTCACCCCGTTATTGCCGGGAAGCCGCGGCCGGAAGGCGGCGGTAACGGGGTTCACTTGTTCAGGATTGCGAAGAAAAAACGGCATATGCGCCGTTTTTTCTTGTCTTTTCGCATTCTTTTGATTATATTGGTATGAGAAGGGTCTGAACTTCGATTTGGTCATGAAAAAAAAATACAGCAAGAAAGGGGGGAGAATTGACGACGAAGGAAATCGAGGGTCCTGGTTTCGCATCCATCCGGATATTAAGCGTGTCATTGTGGCGGTTGCGGCGTTTTGCCTTGCCGTGCTTTTTTCGATTAGCGCTATTGGGAAAGGCGGGGCGTTCGGAGACGGCCTGTATCGGCTGTTTACGCTTCTTCTCGGGAGCGGGTATGTGCTGGTGCCGTTGACGCTCGTTCTCTTTGGTTTTTCGTTTCTCTTATCCGAGCGAAATCATCTCCTGAAAGTTACGGCGCTCGGCGGAATTTGTTTTCTTATTTCGAGTTTAGGGCTGTTGGATCTCTTTGCGGGAAGCGGCGCAGGCGGCACGATCGGATCAGCCGTATCATGGCCGCTTCTTCGGTTTTTCGATTTCTGGGGCGGGCTTGTGATTGCGCTCGGGATATGGGTTATTTCCGGACTTCTTTTGTTCAACATTCCGTTCTGGAAGCGGCTCACGGATGAATCGCAAGATGAAAAAGGGGAAGGCGCGGAAGAACAGACGGGATCAGCGTTTGGAACCATTACTGCGGCGGTCCAGGGCGCAGTTGAGAAAGCAAAGGAAACTGCGGGAGCCGCGGTTAGTGTATTGCAGAAATCCCAATCTAGTGACAACAATGATGTTTCTTTGTCAGAAAGCGCGATATCGTCAGGTGTTTCTGACGACGTCTTGATAGTTCCAAAAAAAATCGTCAAGAAATCCGGCTCGTACAAACGGCCGCCCTTGGAACTTCTCCAAGAGGATAAGGGGAGGCCGTCTTCCGGTGACATTCGGGCAAACGCAAACATTATCAAGCGGACGCTTGAAAATTTCGGCGTTGAAGTTGAGATGGGTGAGGTATCAATCGGCCCGACCGTAACCCAGTATACGCTAAAGCCCGCGGAAGGCGTGAAGCTTTCTCGGATCACCGCGCTTCGGAGTGATTTATCCCTTGCGCTTGCGGCGCATCCGATTCGAATTGAGGCGCCCATTCCGGGAAAATCCCTTGTCGGGATTGAAGTTCCCAATAAGTCAATTGCGCTTGTGGGGCTTCGCGCGCTTCTCTCAACCGATGAATTCAACCAGTCCTCCTTACCGCTTTTATTTGTCGTGGGGAGGGACGTTGCCGGCTCTCCGGTCTATGCCGATCTTTCGAAAATGCCCCATCTTTTGATTTCCGGAGCTACGGGCTCCGGAAAGTCAGTCATGATTCATTCGATTATTGTTTCGTTTCTTTATCGGAATCCTCCCGATCTTCTCCGGTTCATTCTCATTGATCCGAAGCGGGTTGAGCTCCCGGTTTACAACGACATTTCGCATCTCGTAAACCCGGTTATTACGGACCCGAAAAAAGCAATTCAGGCGCTTCGGTGGGCGACTAAGGAAATGGATCGCAGGTATGATCTATTGTCGGCGCACCACGCGCGCGATATTGCGCGCTACAACGCGCTTGCGGAGCGGGGCGACATGGAAGCGCTTCCCTATATTGTGGTTTTGATCGACGAATTGGCGGATCTCATGGCAATCTATCCGCGGGAAATGGAAGCCGCGATTGTGCGTCTTGCGCAGATGGCGCGCGCAGTCGGCATTCATCTTATTGTGTCCACCCAGCGCCCGTCTGTGGAAGTGATTACGGGCCTCATCAAGGCAAATATCACGTCGCGGATCGCGCTTCAGGTCGCCTCGCAAATCGATTCGCGGACTATTCTCGATAACGCAGGAGCGGAGACACTTCTCGGAAACGGCGATCTGTTGTTCATGTCAGGCGATACCACAAAGCCGCGACGCATCCAAGGAGGGTTTATTTCAGAGCAGGAAGTGAAGCGGATTGTTGATTTTCTCCGGGAAGAATTTGAAGCGCCGGAATATGACGAGGCGATGTTTGATACAGAGGCCAAAGACGGGCGAAGCCATGATGATCTGGATGGAGAGTACGATCCCTTGTATAGCGAAGCGGAAAAGCTCATTCTCGCGGCAGGCAAGGGCTCGGCCTCGTACCTTCAGAGGCGGCTTCGCGTCGGGTACGCGCGCGCGGCGCGACTCTTGGATCTTCTTGAAGCGCGGGGAGTTATTGGGCCCGCAGACGGAGCAAAGCCCCGCGAGGTCTTGTCACAGAGAGGTGAAGGTTCGCTCGAGCGCGATTTCGATAGCGAGGAGATATAACGCGGCATATATGGAACGGGATGAGAAAAAGACATCTTCGGTCGGGGAGCGGTTGAAAGAACACCGGACGAAGAAAAATCTTGACATTGAGATTGTTTCCCGAATGCTCCACGTTCCGGCAGACGCTATTGCCGCGCTTGAGTCCGATGACTACGGGCATTTTTCGGCAAAGGTGTATGCATCAGGCATTCTTCGGAAGCTCTCGTCGCATCTCGGGATTCCGGATACTGATAATCTTGTTCAGGAATTCGCCACGGAATGGGACATTAAGAATTTTCATGCGCATCGAGAACTGAAGCCCCTGCCGGAGAATCGGGGAGACACTCCGTTTCTTACTCCGAAGCGGATTCGGGTGATTGTCGCGGTTATTGCGCTTTTGTTCCTTCTCGGATACGTCGGATACCGCGTATTTGCGTTTGTTCGGGAGCCCGAACTTCTCATTGAAACGCCTGAAGCCGCCGAGTCCCGTTTTGGCGGGCGCATACTCCCGATTGAAGGACGCGTGGAGCGCGAGTCGCATTTGACAGTGAATGGCCGCGAAATTACAATTGACGAGGAAGGACGTTTTTCTGACACTGTGGAGTTAAAGCCCAATCTTAATATTTTGGAATTTGTTGCAACAAATCGATTCGGAAAAAAAACAGTTGACACGCGGTATGTCATGGTAGAGTGATATGAACCTATTTCAAGAATCCATATTCTACTGCAGATCATGAATTTCGGCTGCAAACCATTCAGAGCTCGTCGGATTATCACCCGATAGTCCTCCTCGCTCTTCATGGTTTTCGCTCGAAATTCAAGGTTTTCGTGACGAAAGAGATTTTTGAGATAGGTTCATATCGCTCATATTTTTATATACGCATATGTCGAATATGAAAACAAAAGACGATAAACTCGATAAAATAAAACTCGTTGAAGCGGCCGTAAAGGAGATTCAGGACAAATACGGCGAGGGTTCAATCATGAAGCTCGGCGATGCGCCGAAGGTTGACGTTGATACGATTCCGACGGGTTCGTTTTCGCTTGACGCGGCCTTGGGCGTCGGGGGAGTTCCGCGGGGGCGCATTATCGAAATTTTCGGGCCCGAATCCTCCGGGAAAACAACGCTTGCGCTCCATATCGTAAAAGAAGCCCAATTGAAAGGCGGGCTTGCGGCGTTTGTTGACGCGGAGCACGCGCTTGATCCGGAATACGCAAGGCGGATCGGCGTAAAAATTCACGATCTTTTGATTTCCCAGCCGGATACGGGCGAACAGGCGCTTGAGATCGTTGAGTCGCTTGTCCGATCTAGCGCCGTGGATATTATCGTGATTGATTCTGTCGCAGCACTCACCCCGAAAGCGGAGATCGAAGGGGAGATGGGGCAGCAGCACATGGGGCTCCAAGCGCGCCTGATGTCCCATGCGCTTCGGAAGCTCACGGCAATTACGGCGAAATCAAAGACCATTATCATTTTTATAAATCAGATTCGCATGCAGATCGGCATCGTGTGGGGGAATCCCGAAACAACTCCGGGCGGAAAAGCGCTTAAATTTTATTCTTCGGTCCGGATTGACATCAGGCGTACTGCTCAAATTAAAAAAGGGGATGAGATTGTCGGGAACCGGATCAAAGCAAAAGTCGTAAAAAACAAAGTTGCGGCGCCGTTTAAAACAGCGGAATTCGACATCTATTATAATGAAGGGATTTCGCAAGACGCCGATGTTTTGAATCTCGGCATGAAGTATGATGTTATTAAAAAATCAGGCGCATCACTCACGTACGGGTCCTTAAAACTCGGTCAGGGATTTGATAATGCGAAAAATTATTTGAAGGAGAATGTGAAAGTGAAGGAAGAGATAATGAAAAAGATTAAGGAGGCAATGCAGACAGAAGCAGATGGTAGATAGGATTTTTTGAATCTCGTTCGAAACACGGAAATCCCGCCCAGCCGCGGGATTTCCTCAATGCTCGTTCTCGCTCTCTCGCTTCGCTCGAACCCTGCCCGCTCGACCTCGCATGGTTTCTCAGAGATTCAAAAAATCTTTTTCATAGAGGAGAGGAAGTAAGAACGTAATGTAACAATAAAACCCCAATACTGGGGTTTTATTGTCTCCAGAACATTCCATTTTGAAATGAAAAACTCTGGTGGGGGAAGAAGGAACGCGTGAGCATTACTTCTTCCACTTGCACGGAGTCCGCCGTGCGCGGTGATTTATGGGGGTCTCTGATCTACACCGCGATAGCTTGCAGGTTGTCGAGGATGGCGATCATCGGGCCGGCGTGCGAGGTCATGAACTGGCGAGCCTGCTGGGAGACGACATCGTGAGCGTTGAGGTTCTCCATGCCGGAGAATCCCCAGCCGCCCTTCTTCTCGTCCTTCTTCTGCTTCCAGAAGAGAACGGGGTGGGTGAAGAGGCCGTAGATGTTGCCCAGGAAGATTTTGTCTGCTGTGACCACCTCGCCGCGCTTGGTGCGATTCCAGCCGTATTCGTTCCGGCCGGCGTTCACGAAATGCTTCTGAAGCGTTCGCAGTTTCTCGAGTGCCGCGCCGTACTGGCCGCAATTGGCCCTTTCGAACGCCGCGATGAGGTCTCCGATCCCGCGGTCGTGCCACCTCGACACCGTGTCGAAGAAATGGACGATTTCGGTGAGTGTATCCCTCGATTCGAGCGCTCGCTGTAGGGCCTGACGAAGTTGCTTGAGCTCGGGCTTCAGCGCTGTGAGCTTGCGCTCCGGCCTTGCGAACATCGCTTTCACTCGCTTCCAGATATTCATGTTTCCCCCTTGCGCCTATGGCGCATCGTAGTTTCGTTCGAAGGGGAGAGGAAAAAATCCTCCCCTGACTATTTCAATTATAGCACGAAATAATATAAAAGTCAAACAACAAAAAAGCTCATATCTATGAGCTTTTCCGTAATTCCCAATTCTTAATTCGTAATTCGGAGTGTCTATCTTGCCGTATACGGCACGAGCGCCAAGTAGCGCGCGCGTTTGACTGCGGTTGCGAATTCGCGCTGGTGGTACGCGCAGAGGTTTGATTTCTTGCGCGAGTAGATTTTTGATCCCGCAGACATAAATCGCCTCAAAAGATCGGCGTCTTTATAATCAATAGGCCGATTTGTTGTGCAAAAATAGCATTGTTTTTTGGTGGATTCTTTCATAGTACAACTACGAAGTTACGAATGTGTACGAAAGTACGAATGGCGCACTCATGGTAGTATTCGTATGTTCGTACCTATTCGTACATTCGTAGTGATTCAAAATGGTATCTCTTTCACATCAATTTCTCCTTCGTCAGTCGGTAATTCGATAATCGGCGGCTCTTCCTCTTTTACGGGTTCCGGCCGTGAAGGCGCTTCTCCCGGAGCGCCGCCCTGCTGGCGAGGGCCGAGCTGTACGCGTTCTGCAATGACTTCTGTCCGATAGTGTTTTCCTCCCTGCGGATCCTGCCAGTTTCTGGTTTGAATACGTCCTTCAACGAATATCAAACTTCCTTTGTGGAGGTATTGATTCACGATTTCTGCCTGTTTTCCCCACGCGACAACATTATGGAATTCCGCTTGTTTTTGCTTTTGGCCGGTCTGATCCGTATAAAAACGGTTTGTTGCAACACCGAACGAGCATACTGCCTGCCCGGACGGGGTCTGGCGAAGTTCCGGGTCGCGCGTGAGATTTCCCATGATAAATGCTTTGTTGAGATTCATAGTACAACTACGAAGTTACGAATGTGTACGAAAGTACGAATGGCGCACTCATGGTAGTATTCGTATGTTCGTACCTATTCGTACATTCGTAGTGATTTATTTTCCTAATATCTCCTCCAACTTTTTATCAAGCGCTTCAAGGTCAAGTTTTTCATCGGCTTCTTCTTCCCGTTTCGGCGCAGTCGCCGGAATCATTCCCGGGGCCATTCGTTGGGGCATGCGGGAAATCCGCATGACCGGTATCGTATCGAGAACAACAAGGAATCGCAATAGGTTCGGGTCAGCCCGCAGTTTTTTCCGAACGGCGCCTAGTGCCTCGGGAACTGCGGTAAATCGTATCCATCCAAAATACGCATGCGTTTCTTTTTTCACGCTATAGGCGAGCCGGCGTTTCCTCGGCATCTCTGAATGCGAGATTAATCCTTTTTCTGATTCAATCACCTCCGCGATTTTTTGGGCGCTGTCTGAAACGGATTCTTCGGCGATTGACGGGGCAAGAAGATAGGTTAATTCGTATTTTTTCGGCTCCAATTCCATATTCAAAGAGTATATCAGGTATGCGAGGAAAATCAAGGGATGAGAACCCATCTCAAGAATACCTCCAAGTCGCGTTCTGAGCGATTTTCTTTCATTCGCAAGGCGCGACGAGGAAGCGGTAGCCCCAGCGCTACCGTGACGAGGAGCAACGAGGTGAGGGAAGAAAATCGCCAGAACCCCTTGGGATAAAGCTATTCTGCACCGGATACGGCGTCGCTCCTCCTCGGCGTACCACAAAGGGTACGCAGTCGTCGTCGCTCCTTGTTCCGACGCAGAATAGCGAGTATCGCGGCTGGAAGTATTTTTGAGATGGGTTCTAGACAGCCGGGAGCGAGACCTTTACCACAGTTCCTTTCTGGGGAGCGCTTGAAATTTTAAGCGTTCCGTCGTGGAGCTCAACGATCTCTTTTACAAGCGCAAGTCCGAGGCCTGATCCGCCGTCGTATTGCCGCTCTTTTTTTGATTTGAAAAAGGGTTCGAATATATGCGGAAGATCATTTTCGTGGATGCCGATTCCGGTATCCTCCACCGTATACACGACTTCGCGGGGAGTTTTTTGGAGCGCGAGCGTCACCCGACCACCTTTCGGCGTATAGGAGATGGCGTTTCGCGCGATATTCAGAGCGACTTCTTCGAGCGCAATCGAATTTCCCCGGACACGCGCCGCGGGTATTGTCGTAATCGCAAGCGATACGCCGCGCTCTTGCGCGAGGTCTTCGAGTGCGGCCCGAACGCGCTCGACGACCTCCGAAACGTCAATCGGCATAAAGGGTATTCGTGATGATTCGCTCGGACCATGGGATATGAAAAGAAGATTATTGATGATTCCCGTCATCCGGTTTATTTCATCGAGATTATGGGAAATCACCGTACGCAGTTCTCCTTTTGTTACCGCATTGCCTTCCCGGAGTGCAACTTCGCTTTCCGTTTTCATGACGGAAATGGGGGTATTTAGTTCGTGTGAAGCGTTTGCAAGGAATCGGCGCTGTGATTCCATTGCCCGGCCGATTGGCTTGAGAGACCGATCGGCAAGGAAATAGCTGATGCCGGCAACAATCATCGCAAGAAACATATTGACTGCATAGTCCGCTTCCCGGACATCGGTGAACGACTGCATAACAATTCCGAGCACTTTTTCGCTTGTTGCGCGATCCGTGATTTCCGTGGAAATCTGCTGTTCAATGAGCTGGGTTTGGCTGTAATTTGTGATGGTGTCAGCGACAAAAAGCGTCGCCAAAAGGACGATGGTATAAAAAATAGTGAGGCGGAGCCGCGCGCGCTCAAATACCTTACGCCGCAAGGCGGTAGCCAATGCCCCGAATTGTCTCAATACGAGATTCACTCCCGTTTGCATCGAGTTTTTTTCTTACGTTTTTTATATGGACATCAACGACGTTTGAAAGCGCGTTATCCGAAAAGTCCCACAGATGGGAATAGAGGTCTTCGCGGGTGACAATCGCGTTCGGTTTTCGCATGAGGTATTCGAGAATGCTGAATTCTTTGAGCGTGAGGGGAATGCTTTTTCCGCCGCACACAAGCGTTCGATTGTGCGGATGCAGTTCCAGATTTTTTGCAGTGAGCGTTACCGAAAGGACGGCATCGGTTTTCCTGCGGAGGATTGCGCGGATACGAGCAGAAAGTTCGTCGAACGAAAACGGTTTTGTCAGGTAGTCGTCAGCCCCGCTGTCAAGCGCGGCAACTTTGTCCTCGATCGTGTTTCGCGCGGTGAGGACGAGAATCGGAGTCACAATGCCGCGGGAGCGCGCGATCCGGCACAGTTCAAATCCGCTCATCTGCGGAAGCATGAGGTCAAGGAGAACAAGATCGTAGTCATCCGAATAAAGCTCAAGGCGTTTTTCTGCTTCTTCCCCATCAAGCACGTAATCAGCCGCGTATCCTTCGTGTTCAAGGCCGCGTTTGATCGATTCCGCAAGGCGCTTCTGGTCCTCGACAATAAGGATTTTCATGTTCGTGAGAGAATGAGAGGTATCACGTATTGTCTTCGGAAACAAGCGTCCCGTCAAGCCCCGCCACTACAATTTCGACTGGTTCTTTTGCCGCCCTGATGAAGCTTGCGGAAAAACGCTTGATTCCAAAACAATATGTTTACCAATACTCAAGGGAACCCACTGCGGCTGTCGAAATTTAGTGCGGGGTCAAGCATCGGCCGCGAGTTCAGTGTTTCTCTCGCGTGGCGGAATGCCGCAGTTTTCCTTACAATATATATGAATCCCGTTACCACGGCCTTACAGCCGTGGTATCTATCAAGACCCTTCGGGACGATACTCCATTCCTCCACGGGCTTACACCCGTGGTCTCCTGGTAACGGGATGAAGATTATATGAACGGCTTGAGTGAAATCGCGGTTTTCGGCGGAGGATGCTTTTGGTGTACCGAGGCGGTTTTCAAAATGTTCAAGGGCGTTCAATCGGTTACGCCCGGATATGCGGGCGGCTCGACAATACATCCGACGTACGAAGGGGTGTGCGGCGGGAAGACGGGGCACGCAGAGGTGATTAAAATCGAATTTAATCCATCGGAAATCTCCTATGGTGATTTGGCTACGGTATTTTTTGCAACGCACGATCCGACAACTCCGGATCGGCAGGGAAATGACATCGGGACGCAGTATCGTTCGGTTATCCTCTATACAACCGAAGAACAAAGAAAAGAAACAGAAGCGTATATACAGGATCTCGAACGGACAGGCGGCGATCCGATTGCCACCGAAGTAAAACCACTTGATTCATTTTACGAAGCTGAAGCATACCACAAAGATTATTACGAGCGAAATTCGGAGAAACCGTATTGCCGGATTATTATTAATCCGAAGATTGAGAAGGTGCAGGAGAAATTCGTCGCCCTGTTAAAGACCCATTCTCCATGAGGATTGTTCTCGTTATTGCGCATCCCGATGACGAAGCATTCGGGCCAGGCGGAACCATAGCAAAGTGTGCGAAGCGGCACGACGTTTTTATCATTTGCGCAACAAAAGGCCAAGCGGGGAAGGATTCTTGGAAGATCCGCGTCCGGTCTCTCGGCGAAGAACGGAGAGATGAGCTTCGGCGGTCAGCAAAGATTCTTGGAGTACAAAAAGTGTTTTTTCTCGGGTTTGAGGACGGGAAACTTTCTCAAAGCGTGTATCACGAGCTTGCAAAGAAACTTGAAGGGATCTTGCGCGCTCTGCGGCCGAAAATAATTATTGCGCCTGAACCGCGCGGTATATCCGGACACATTGATCATGTAACGGTTTCCATGGTAAGTTCGTTTGTCTACGAAAAACTCAATTTCGTAAAAACGATTCTCTATTACTGCATTACGGAAAAACGCGCGAAGGCGCTGAAAGGATATTTTATTTATGTGCCGCCTGGGTACAAAGAAAGCGAAATCGACTTAAAAATTGATATTCGGGATGTCTGGGATCAGAAAGTTCGCGCCATGATGGAACATACATCGCAGGTTCACGATATTAAGAGGATTCTCGCACGCGCAAAAAAATTTCCGAAGGAAGAAAATTTTCTTGTAGCATTGAAGGGTATTCGCCGGAAGAACATTCGGGCATTGAGGCGTATTCTCGGCGCGCGCTTCTGAAAAGGTCTCATTGCGAAGCGAGGATGCGGTTGATACTATGAATATATCGATATATCCCACAGTATGGTTCGTATCATAGCTTTTTTTGTAACCATATCGTTTCGAATGCGGCTGCCGTTGCCCAGTTCTCTTATTTTTCTCGTAGAGCGGCTTTTGTGGTCAAATCCTGGTACGCTTCCGAAATTCCTTTCGCGCGTTAATCCGGATGCTCTCTGGGCGATAGCTGATCGTAAGCTCATTATCCTTTTTGAACGGTTTTTTGCGCGAACGCCTGCACTCCGCGATATCAAGAAAAAATTTTTTCCCGGCCGCCACATCCACTCAATAAGCGAATTCAAGCGCTACGTCCCGATCCTTGATAAGGATTCGTATCATCACGCCTATCCACTTGAAGCAATCTGCCAAGGCGGCGCGCTGCCTCATGCGGGATCGTTTTACAAAAGCGCCGGCACATCGGGCCATCCCACGCTATGGGTTGAATCGATACAAGAAGAACTTGAATTTGAGGCGGCGGTCGCGTTTATTGGGAGCGCGATGATTGATACTCGCTCGAATGATTATGTTATTCTCAACTGCTGGGCATTGGGGTCTTGGCCCACAGGGATTAACTTTTTTACCGGAGCCCGTTTCCAAGGAAAAGTAGTCAACGTCGGAACGAATTTGGAAGAAGCTGTTGACGTGCTTCGCACGCTTGGTCCTAAATATCGCTATCTTCTCGCGGGCTACCCGCCGTTTCTCTACCATCTGGTTCAGGAGTGCAAAAAAGAGGGAATCGTACTTTCAAAATATACTGCTGACGTTGTGTCCGGCGGCGAAGGGTTCGTAGAGGAATGGCGGGATTCTCTCATTGAAGTATTCGGGCGCTCGTCGGTCATTTTTTCCGTGTATGGATCAACCGATAAAGGGCTCGGGGAGGGTCTTGAGACGAATTTCGCGTATGCGGTTCGTTCGCTCATTTATATTGCCTCAACAATGTTATACGACAAGAACGAAGCGGAGCATATCATGGCGCTTCGATTCGGGCGCGCAACCCTTCCGTTTGATGAAGTAGGCGCGCGAGAGTTTTTGCTTTCGTTTGTGAAAGAGGAGCGGAATATCCAGCGCGTCCCCATGGTGTTTCAGTTTAATCCGATGATATTTTATAACGAAAATCACCCGATGCTTGACCCAATGCAAAAGCGCGAAGTGGATGAGTTTATTACGACGATTCTCTCCCCGGAAATCACGATTCCCCGCATCCGATATAACATCCATGATGAAGGGCGCGTGATGCTCTATGAAGAAGTCGTTTCCGTCTTGAGACGCCATACGATCTCGCTTGCTGATGTTAATCCACGGAAAGACCGATATATTGACTTGAAGCTCCCGTTTTTGCTTCTCTTCGGGCGTTCCGACGGAACGATATCCGTTGACGGCGCAAATATTTTTCCAGAAGACATTGAAGAATGTCTTCACCTTGACGAGCGCCTGTTTGCATCGCTTTCAAGCTTCCAGCTTTTCGTGTCAAACGATTATCGGGTTGGGATTGCGCTTGAGTTAAAGGAAGGGGAGGAAAATGAGGATGACATACGCCGCGGCGTAGGGGCGATATTTACGCGCGAGCTTGCGCGGGTAAGCTTGGGATACGGGGAACTTGTGAGGGATAATCTTCCTTCTCGACACTTTGTTATCGAGGTCTATCGCTTCGGCGACGGGCCGTTTGCGAATCGTAATTTGAAACTCCGGTATGTCAGGACTTGATCTCTATCCATTGCTTTCAAGAGTAGCTCCGCGGCTTGGCGCGCGCTATGAATCGTGGAGGAGAAAAAAGATTATTCGCTTCCTCACGCATGTTCGTCCAGAGTCGCTTGAGAGAGCAGGGGAGCGCCTCGCGCTTAAGGCGTTTCGGCATACCGCACTTCATGTCCGGAGGTATCGCCGGCTTCTCAAGGAAAAGAACATTGATCCGTCATCTATCCGTACTATAAAGGATTTCAAGCGGCTTCCTATTGTTGATAAATCAATTTTTTATCAAAACCCAATCGGTGATCTTACGATTGACGGGACGCTTCGCGGCATCAAGACGATCCTCACGAGCTCCGGGTTTTCGGGCAAGTTTTCATTCGGGGTAAATCTTCCAAAGAATCTCGAGAATACCGCGCGGACAATTGATCTTGTGCTTGACTATACGCTTGGCATCGGGAGAAAGCGGACGCTTGCGATAAATTGCCTTCCCATGGGCGTTAAGGTCCATACGAATATCATGGTTTTGGCTGAAGTGAGTGTGCGGGACGACATGGCGCTTGCTTTGGTTGAAAAGTTCTCTCCGTATTTTGAGCAGATTATTATTGTCGGCGAAGCGTTTTTCCTGAAGCATTTGATTGAAGAAGGCATTAAAAAAGGCATTGATTGGCGTCGCGTCCCCGTAAGTATCGTTACCGGAGAGGATAGTTTTCCCGAATCCTATCGGGACTATATGGGCGGGCTTTTGGGGATTTCGCATGATACTCTCCCCATACCTCGTCTTATCGGGTCAAGTATGGGAATTGCGGAGATTGACCTGAATCTTTTCCATGAGACACCGGATACAATCCGGATTCGGCGATTTGCCGAAAAAAATGAAGAATTCCGCCGCGCCCTCTTCGGGAGAGATATTCCCTACACCCCCATGGTATTTCACTATTATCCACACCGCACATACCTTGAGGTAAACGAATCACATGAGATTACTACTACTACTACTACGTATACGCCCGCAGATATTCCGTTGATACGGTATAATACAAAAGACCGCGGCGCCACTCTCTCGTATAGTCGCCTGCGCGATATTCTCAAGTCCTTTGGACGGAAAGATCTTCTGCCGGCGCTCAAATTGCCGCTTGTCCTTGTTGAAAGCCGGCATAGCGATTCGGAGGAAAAAATCCGCATTGCCGAAGCGCTGCGCTCGGCATTGTTTAGAGACAGCGAAATCGCGCGCCGCGTAACCGGATTTTTCAAAGTGCATGGAGAAGCCGCTCCCTATCAGATTTCCCTTCAGCTTGAAAGGGACCAGGATGTTTCAAAAGATGGTTCCTTTGTTCTGTCGCGCCTCCGGGTCGAAGATACAAAGATCAATCCTATCGCGTATCTTGACTTCAAGGACGCGCTTATTCTGAACTATGAGAAAAAATTTCATCACTGAAAGATATTTTGCACTATGCTTGAGATACAGCAAAAACTCGGAAAAATAGGATTTGTGCTCACAGGCGGGTTTATGCGCGGTGCATTTCAGGTTGGTGCTTTGCGGGCGTTTTATAATCACCGCGTTATCCCGCACTATATTGCCGGCGTATCCGCAGGAGCAATCAACGGCGCCGCTTTTGCGGCTGGGAAAATGGATGGTCTCCATTATATATATGAACAGATTGCGCGATACCCTCACCGGTATGTATACCGATGGAATATGTATGCGCTTCTCAAAGTGTTCTTTTGGTCCGAGTCGCTTCTCGTGAATACGCCGCTTCGGCGGATTGTTACCGAGCGGATCAATATGCAGGACCTTATTTCATCGCCCATAAAAGTTGATATCATTACAAGCGACTATCAAAGTGGCCGCCCGGTCATATTCTCGAATAAAAATCCAGAACATCAAAAAACCGAGATCCTGTCAAACGCCATCCTTGCCTCAGCAGCGGTTCCGATTGTTTTTCCTCCGTACATGTATAAGGGCCACCAGCTTTTCGACGGCGGAGTGCTCGAGCAAGCGCCTCTTACGCTTGCAATCCAAGAAGGGTGCGATACGATATTCGTTATTCTGAACGATCCGCCTGACGCGGTTGAAAGTTCAAATATGTTTAAGACGATTTATGCGATCGGCAGGCGTTCGGCAGTTCTTACGGCCTGGTCGCTGACTCGGCGGCACCTCAAGCGCGCGGTTGAGATAAATGCAGATGTGGTTCTGTACCGGAAGCTTGAAAAAGACGTGTTAGATGCGGTTCCCGAGAGCGCGCGAGAAAAAGTGAAAGGCGTTTTTGGCAGAACAGCCCTTTCAATCCGTACGAAGCGGTATGTGACTATTCATATTTTAAGTCCCGATGCTTCGGAGGAAAATGAGTCAAAAGGAAAATTTGTGAATTACAAAATAATCCCGCGATTTCTCGATCGGGGATACCGCGATGCGGTAGCGCTCTTTGATCGGCTGGAACACGAACACCAATGACTGTTTTTGAAATTCTCCGAGAAGCGATCGAACGGGGGATCGAACATGATTTTCGTCCTCGTTCCGAAGTGTTGTCGTATTATTGGAAAGAAACGATTGAAAGCCCCGGGGGCGGGAGTTTTGAGAATCCCTACGCCGATACCGGCGTTGTGTATGCGGCGAATCTTGACCTGCCGGTGCGGCGGATTGCCGCAGGCATTGATGTTGGGCAGGCCGAGATTCTTTCTATCCACGAATGGCAGGAGGATATGAAAAAGCCGGTTGATTGTTTCGTGAGCCACCACCCGCGGGGAAAGATTCTCGGTTCCTTTCCGCACATACTGAAGACACAAATCGGGAATCTCGAAGCTCTCGGCGTTTCAATGAAAGGCATGGAGCACTCTTATGATAAACAGTTCAAGGAAGATCAGGAAGAGATGCGCGATATGAACATATACCGGACAAAAAATACTATTGAACTTTTGGGACTGAATTATATTTCTCTTCATACGCCGCTTGATAATATGGGTGCCCGTTTCGTCGAGTCGTGGATCGCGAAATCAAGGGCAAAAACACTTGAAGAGTGTGAACATGCGCTTATGGAGATTCCGGAATACCGAATGTTTTTTGAGGAATCCGGGATAAAACCAGTATCGCACGTCGGAAAAGGATCATCGCCTTTGGGAAGGTGCATCTTGTCTGAATTTACCGGGGGCGAAGACGGTCCCATCGAGATTTACCAACGGATGAAAAAATCCGGAGTGTCCACAATCATTGTCATGCACATTGACGAGAAAGCGCTTCGAGCGGCCCGAAAGGTCCATCTCAATGTGATTTCTGCGGGCCACATAACATCGGACGCGATTGGACTTAATCTCTTTTGCGATGTTCTTGAGAAAAAAGGGATTGAGGTTGTTCCGATTGGCGGCTTCATCCGCCATAGGCGCGGGTAAACGTTCCGGTTGCGGGAGAGAAGGTGGTCATGTGATTGTCCGGATGTTTCTTCTTGGGTATGTCTACGATGAAATTTTCGCGTCAGGATTTTGAATTATTTGTCAAAGAGGGGATTGAAAAAATCCCGGAAAAATTTTTGAATCTCTTGAATAATGTTGACATTGTGATTGAGGATGAACCGACTCCCGCGCAAAGGCGGAAGATGCGTCTTCGGCCCGACATGACGCTCTTTGGGCTCTATGAAGGCGTGCCGCAGTCAAAGCGCGGCCCGGGATATTCGTTTGTTCTTCCCGATAAGATAACGATATTCGAGCGGCCGATCGAGGATGCGGCGCGCTCCGTCGATGAACTGAAACGAATTGTCCGCGACACCGTGTGGCATGAAATTGCGCACCATTTCGGCATGGAGGAGGCGCGGGTGCGCCTCGCCGAGAAAAAGCGACGCAGCGCCCGGCATCAGGGAAGTGTGGATTAGTGGGGATTTTTTGATGTTCAGTCCTTACGCTATTCGTGGTATACTTGGTATGCGTTTGGCAATACACGTATGGATCAGTCATTAAGTTCCGCCTCGAATGGGAATACTGATGGAGGAACGGGAAATATTCGCGAGCATCCTCCAACACATTATTACGGCGACACGGTCCGGCGGCTCTTTATTGCAAGCGGCGTTATTATCCTTCTTGGATCGCCGTTTTTTTATGAGATGCTCGCCCGGTTCATCCTGTTGTCCGCAATCGGCGCAGTGGTGATTGCGGTTGTTGCTGGCGTTTCAAGTCCGCGTTCGCGCATGACACAGATTCTGTTTCTCATTGTTTCTGCCATCGGAGTCACTCTCTTTGAGTCGTATGCCGCATACGCGTATCTCTATTTCTCATTCGGCATGAAGGAAATTCTTTTTTTTCTGTCGTCCCAGACCCTTGCGGTTCTTTTTTTCCTTGCACTTTACTACAGCACAAAAACTGTCAGATGGATGTCCCGGCCTTCGGGATAGTAGAGGGGCGGTCGATCCTTCTTCGATATTACTAATAGCATAGAAAAAAATTACATGGATAGTTCAAAAAAACTCGAGTGGATACTTCGTATCGGCGTTGCCGGCGAATTTTTTGGGCATGGCGTATTCGCGCTCCAGCGCCGCCCCGAATGGGTCAGATGGGTTCACGACTTGAGCGGCATGGGCGAGCAGGCCGCGTCTGATTTCATTTTTTATGTCGGCGTCGTAGATGTGTTGCTCGCAATTCTTGTTCTTGTTCGTCCCGTCAGAATAGCGCTTCTCTGGATGGCGTTTTGGGGGTTTTGGACCGCGCTTGTCCGGCCGCTTGTGGGAAGCGATCTCTGGGGTAAAGATGTTTGGGATTTTGTCGAACGCTGGGCAAATTGGGCGGCCCCTCTTGCGCTTCTTGCGCTGAAAGGGCGGGCATATTCGGTTCGAGAATGGTTTAGGTGAAAACTCGCACCAGAAAGTCATGGGCGGGGTAAACAAATATGACACAGGCACAAAAAAGAATTATATTTCTTCTCCGGATTTCGCTCGGGTGGCTGTTTTTATATGCGGGAATCACGAAAGTTACAGATCCCGCGTGGTCAGCCGCGGGGTATCTCAAGGGCGCAAAGACATTCGCCGGGTTTTATCAATGGCTTTTTGATCCCTCGATCCTTCCCGCAGTCAATTTCCTCAACGAATGGGGGCTTACGCTTATTGGCGTTTCGCTTCTTCTTGGCGTGGGCGTGCGCGCCGCATCGTATGCGGGGGCGCTCTTGATGCTTTTGTATTATCTTCCCATTCTTGATTTTCCGAAGGTCGGGGATCATTCCTATATTGTTGACGAGCACATCATATATCTCTTTCTTTTTCTTCTCTTTGCGGCAGTCCGCGCAGGACGCGTGTGGGGGCTTGAAGAACGGATAGCCCGGTTTCTTCCGGGGACTCTTCGAGATCGAATCGGATAATATGGATGGGATCAAGCGGGCGTATCGGGATAAAGAGCTGAAAGCAGGACATTTCAGGAATTTTGTCTTTGGTGTCGAGGATAGTGTTGTTTCGACTGTGGGGCTGTTGTCCGGTATTGCGATTGCCGGCGTCCCGAATCGTACAATTCTCGTAAGCGGCGTTATCCTGATTCTTGTTGAAGCGTTTTCCATGGCAATCGGGAGTTTTTTGTCGGAGTATTCGGAAGAGGAATATTTGAGCGGACGGGAATCATTTTCCGCACGTTCGCTCGTAGACGGAAGCATCATGTTTTTTTCCTATTTTGTGTCCGGGTTTGTACCTTTGTTCCCGTACGTCCTTTTTGGCGGGAATCAGGCGTTTTGGATCTCTATTTTTGTTTCGCTTATTACGCTTTTCTGTCTTGGCGTAACGAGCGCCCGGTTTTCACGCACTCACGTCATACGAAGCGGTATCCGCATGTTCCTCATCGGCGGTTTTGCGATTGCGGTAGGCGTGTTTACCGGGTCATTACTAAACAGCCGTTTTTGAGAATACAGAGCACGAGAATGGGGAATTTTAATACTTCTGCCTTGCAGAGAAAGAATGCTTTTTGTTCTGCGGATCTGATGGTATACTGGGAGAATGCTTACAGTATCCAATCTTACAAAACGATTCGGCGCTACTGTTGCAGTCGCTGACGCAAGTTTTGAGGTGAAGCCGGGCGAGATTTATTCGCTTATCGGCCCGAACGGTTCCGGAAAAACAACGATTGTAAAAACAATTGCCGGGCTCTTGCGGCCGAATGGCGGGGGAATTTCAGTCGGCGGCTTTGACACGGTTTCGCACCCAATAGAAACAAAGCGGATTATCGGATATATCCCGGATGATCCGTTTGTGTGGCCCGCGATGACCGGAAAAGAATTTCTTCAGTTTATCGGAACGCTCTACGGCATGAGTGAAGCATTGCAAAACGAGCGGATCGCCGTGGCTCTCTCGCAGTTTCAGTTATCCGGCATTGAGGAGGGTCTTTTTGGGGATTATGCGCGGGGCAATAAACAGAAGTTTGCGATTTTGGCTGCGATCATGCATGAGCCGAAACTTCTTTTGGTTGATGAGCCGATTGTCGGGCTTGATCCCGCAAGCGCCGGAGTCGCAAAAAAGCTATTTAAGGATTTTGCGGCGCGCGGAGGAGCGGTTTTATTGGTGACCCATACGCTTTCGGTCGCCGAGGAAATCTCGACCCGTATCGGCATTTTGAAAGAAGGGAAGATCAGCGCCGAGGGAACATACGAAGAGCTTTGCAGGAAATCGCGCCATGACGCAGGTACATCCCTCGAACGGGTTTACATGGCGCTAACTTCCTAAATTTTATGGAGGCATTTTTTTTCCGTCATGCACTCCGCGAGATCGTTAGGTATTTCCGGGCGAGGAGAACAGCAAAAATAATCACTCTTTCCTTATTTTTTCTTCTTGCGGCGAGTGTTAGCACTGGCGTGTATCTTTTTTTTGTGAGAGGATTTCGCGCTATTGCGGCGGACGCGTTTTTCCGCGATGCGCTGTTTTTCTATTCGTCCGAACTTTTTTTCGTCATCCTTTTTTTCCTTATTACGGCATCCGCCGTAATAACCTCGATATTTGTCTTATTTCGGCGGCCGTATGACTTTTGGATATTTGCTTCGCCTGCGTATCGCCGTCACGCTGTGGTTGCGTGTGGCCGCGTTTTCGCATCGTCTTTGTGGCCGCTTCTCGTGATTGCGGTCCCGGCGCTTGCTGCCGTAGAGACGGTATTCCCTATTGGGGGCCTCGCGCTTTTTTTTGTATTCGCTGCTATAGTTCTCCTTGCCGGCATGTCAGTTCTTTTCGGGCTTGATCTGGTATACGGCGGAGCGTTTCTTCTTTCGCTTATTCCCCGCCAAAGCCCCTTCCGGCTTTCGATCCGGACGCTTGGTATGTTGACAGCAGGGCTCTATGCGCTCGCGGCGATTGGCGCGTGGATGCGGATTGCCGCAACAGATGCTATTTCGCTTCTCCACGCAACTGATGTGGATCTTGCGACTGCGGGTATTGACCGGATTGCGGCCGCGTTTCGGATATTTCCGTCGCATCCCGCCGCGCGGATGCTCACGGCATTCATTCAAAATAACGGCGCGGGCGCCCTCTATGCGTTTCTTGCGTTCGCCGGTATCTTTCTCATCTTTTTAGGAATATACGTTCTTCTTTCGCGTTCACAGCTTTTTTTGTGGTCGCTTCTCCAG
>CAYHJX010000007.1:0-22808 GCA_964357005.1 uncultured Candidatus Saccharibacteria bacterium
TCGTATTATTCGGCTTCTCGTCGGCGCAATTGCGGAAGATACAAAGATCAAAAAACGTCCACAAGGGAGCGACGGGTTTATAAAATAACATTCATGAAGCTTATCCATACGTTTAAAACCGCATTCCACGGCGTCCAGCGAAACAAATCCCGCTCCGCGCTTACCATTCTCGGGATTGTCATCGGCATAACATCCATCATGCTTATTATGTCGATCGGACAGGGTGCGCAAGATCTTATACTCGGTCAAATCCAGGGGTTGGGAACGCGTACTATTGCGGTAGCGCCCGGTCGCCAGCCGTCTGGTCCATCTGATGTAGGACAAATCTTCAGTGATTCCCTGAAAAATCGGGATCTTGATTTGCTGAAACGCAAGGAAAACGTGCCAACGCTCGGTGATATTATTCCGATTGTGTTCGGAGGGGAAAGTGCGTCTTACGGAGGGGAAACATATCGCGTGACGGTGTTTGGCGGCACGGAACGCCTCGCGGGTATTTTTGATCTTGTGCCGTCCGACGGGTCGTTTTTCACTGACGAGGACGTAAAGTCGCGCGCCGATGTCATTGTAATCGGCTCGAAAGTGAAAGAAGAGCTTTTTGGTGCGGAGAATGCGGTTGGCGAACGCATTCGCATCAAGGATCGCTCTATTCGCGTTGTTGGTGTCCTTCCGACAAAAGGACAAGTGTCATTTTATAATTTCGATGAAGCGGTCCTTATGCCGTATACGACCGCCCAGCAATTTATTTTCGGCATTAAGTATTTCCACCGATTCATTGCAGAGGCCGAATCAGAAGCGTCTCTCTCGCGGACTGTGGAAGACATTAAATTGACGCTTCGGGAATCGCACGGCATCACGGACCCCGAAAAAGACGATTTCTTCGTTGAAACGCAGGCAGATATCGCGGCGCGCCTTGAAATTATTACGAGCGTCCTCACGCTTTTTCTTGCGTCTGTTGCCGCGATTTCGCTTGTTGTCGGCGGCATCGGCATCATGAATATCATGCTTGTCTCGGTGACCGAGCGGACGCACGAAATCGGCCTTCGAAAGGCCGTAGGCGCCCTCCGAAAAGACATTTTGTTTCAGTTTTTGCTTGAAGCGATCATGCTTACCGGCGCGGGCGGCGCGATCGGCATTGCCTGCGGCGCAGTACTTTCGTATGTCGCGTCGGTTGCGATTACGCAATTTGCCGGATTTGAATGGGGGTTTACGTTTCCTGCTTCGGCTGCGCTTCTGGGGCTCGGGGTTTCAGCGGCAGTTGGGCTTATATTTGGCTTGTATCCTGCGCAAAAAGCAGCGGCAAAAAGCCCGATTGAAGCGCTCCGATACGAATAAGAGAGGGGAGACGAATCACTGCGTTCGGTGTATAATCTTATACTATAGGAAGGAAGGGGTTTTTATTCGTCGTCTTTTCCTTTCATTACGGAGTAAAAGTGTCACTAGTATGGATATTACGTTTCTTATCGGTCGAGTGCTCTACGGCGGTTTTTTTGTCGTCATGGGGATGAATCACTTTACGAAGTTCGGCGCCCTTGCGGCGTACGCCGCGTCAAAGCGGGTTCCGTTTCCCCGAATTGCCGTTTTGGTATCCGGTCTTATGATTGTGCTTGGCGGGCTTGCCATTCTTTTGGGGGCGACTGCGTATCTCAATGTCGCGGTTTTACTTATCGTTCTTTTTCTTTTTTTTGTGAGCATCATGATGCATAATTTCTGGGCGCTGTCTGATCCGCAGATGAGAACGATTGAAATGGTAAATTTCCTCAAGAATATGGCGCTTCTGGGCGCGGGATTTATGATTCTTGCGCTTCCCACACCGTGGCCATACAGTATTTTTTAGCCGAGTCCGCAATTCATCATGGGAGGTTGCTCCCGTGATGAATTGCGGAGAACGAGGGCTAACCCCGCACCAATTCCATGATGTTCCCAAACTGGAAAAAAGTGAGCCGCAGTGTTCAATTACCATATCGAACCGGAGGCGATACCGCGGAACATGGCTCCCCTAACACCATTCTCGAGTCGGAATTGGTGCGGGGTGATACCCGATAGAATCGTAGGGGACTATCCCTGTGTATTTTTTTGCTATATCTATTGGTTAGGTCGCGAGCGCTTCCTCAGGGCGTTCTTTTTGTACAGAATGAATCCCGTTACCATGACCTTACAGCCGCGGTATCTATCAAGACCCTTCGGGATAATACTTCATTCCTCCACGGTCTTACACCCGTGGTCTCCTAGTAACGGGATGAAGCACGATTTTCTCCTTGAAATCGGATATACTTAATGTATGACCCCGCTGGAGGAAAAAGAATTTTATTGGGGCGCGTCAATCGCCGCCCATCAGGTGGAAGGCGGAAATAGAAACGATTGGACGGATTGGGAAGCGCGCACCGCTGAATTACGAGTTAAAAAAGCAAGTGGAAAGGTTTGGCCGGAATTTATTTTGAAGAACTATCCGAGTCCGCTTGATGAAGAAACTTATGTTTCCGGCAAGGCGGCGGATCACTATCATAGATTTCGCGGGGACTTTGATTTGGCGAGGGGAATAGGCCTTAATGCATTTCGATTCTCGATTGAGTGGTCGCGGATTGAGCCGGAGGAAGGGCAATTCGATAAGAAGGAAATTGAGCACTACCGGGAAGTTCTTCGAGCGCTTCGCGAGCGCGGAATAGAGCCATTTGTGACGTTGTGGCATTGGACGCTCCCGATTTGGGTTGTGCGCCATGGCGGCTGGAAATCTAGAAAAACTATTTTTCATTTTTCGCGTTTTTGCAGGAAAGTCGCAGAGGAATTTCGTCATGACATACGGTTTTGGATTGTGTTGAATGAGCCCGGACTCTGGACAAGCGAGGCATATTTATTCGGTTTCAAGCCGCCGGCGAAGCGAAATATCATTGCAACCGGACGTGCGTATTTTCATCTTGTGAGAGCTCATAAAGAGGCATACCGGGCACTTAAGTCGGTGAATACATCGTTTTCGGTCGGAATCAGCGAAAGCGGCGAGTGGATAGAGCCAAGAATTATTCCTCGGCCTGTTCGGTATCTGTTTCATTATCTCCGCAACTATTTTTTTCTCAAGCGTATCGAAGGATTTTTTGATTTTATCGGCCTCAACTACTATCGCCGAAGTGCGCTCATGGGTCCGGGCGGAGGAGCGTTTTCCGACATGGGATGGGAAGTTGATCCGGAAGGAATCTATTATCGGCTTCGGGGGTTTTGGCAGAGATTCCATCTTCCGCTTTTTGTAACTGAAAACGGCATTGCGGATGCACGGGATGAACTGCGGCCGAAATTTATACAAGACCATATCGAGGAAGTCATGCGTGCGCGCAATGACGGTATCGATGTTCGCGGATATTTTCATTGGTCGCTTTTGGATAACTTCGAATGGGAGGAGGGCTTCTGGCCGCGATTTGGGCTTTTTGAAGTCGACTACCGCACTATGGAACGAAAGAAACGGGAAAGCGCAGATGTGTATGCGGATATTATACGAAATTCTAAACCCTAAGCACGAAACCCTAAACAATATCAAAACTCAAATGTTCCAAATCCCAAACATAGTATCTTTTATTTCTGATTTTGAAAATTTGGATTTGTTTAGAATTTAGGATTTCGATATTCGAATTTCTATCCATATGTGGTTTTTCATAGCGCTTGTCGGACACTTCATGAACGCATTTGTCTTTCTCACAGACAAAGCATTCGTTCAGAAGATTTTTCCAAGTCCAAAAGCGCTTGCGTTTATTTCCGGCGCGAGCGGTATTTTTACGTTTATTCTCTTCCCGTGGTTTTTGACGGGCGGGCCGGTTCTTGCGATTGCCGCATCCGTAAGTTCCGGCGCAATTACTATCGTTGCGCTTGTGTTTTTCTTTGCCGCTGTCAAACGAGATGAGGTTTCCCGTGTTGTTCCCGCAATCGGCTCTTTGACGCCTCTCTGGACGTTTATGTTAAGTTTTTTCTTTCTCGGCGAGCGGTTTGACAGCCGGCTTCTTGCGGCGTTCATTCTCCTTGCGCTCGGCGGCGTTATTATCGCGTTTCGGTCGTTTTCCGCCTTGTACCGGAGAAAAGATAGGTCGCTTTTTATTCTTGAAGTTGGTGTTGGATTTCTTTTTGCCGCGAGTTTCGTGACTCAAAAATACGGATTTATGGCGCTTGACGATGTGTCGTCGTTTTTGTGGGCGCGGGCGGGCGGGGTCGCCGCCGCAGTACCACTTTTATTGTATGGTTCTGTGCGGCACCGGCTTCGATTCTCCGATATACGGAAAGGCGGCGTGCGAAGCGGCATACTGTATGCTGTTTCAAGAATATTTGCCGGAATTTCCCCGCTTGTGATTACGCTTGCAATATCGTTCGGGTCGGTGACTCTCGTAAATGCGCTTCAAGGGGTGCAGTACGTATTTTTGTATATTCTTGCGATTGTTTTTTCGCGGCGTTTCCCTGATATTTTTAGAGAAGAGCTTGAGCGTTCAGTTGTGTTTCAAAAAATAGCAGCCCTTCTTTTTATTGTTGCAGGACTTATTCTTGCGGCATAATCTCTATGATGAAAAAGATAAAAAAATACGCTTTTAAGATCATTGGATTATTTTTCTTTTTTGCGTTCGCGTTTTACATATTTTCATGGTATGGCATTCCCGAACGGGGATTTACTCGATACGGCGTTACGTTTTCCACGGTGATGGCGCGCCAACTCGGCCTTGATCCGCGGGAGACATATGATGCAATTGTAGATGATCTCGGCGTGCGCCTCATTCGGCTTCCGGTCTACTGGAGCGACATTGAGCCGGAGGAAGGAACGTACGCATTTTCCGACTATGATTACTTTTTCAAGAAAGCAGAAGAAAAGCGCGTCCAGCTTATTCCTGTCATAGGGAGAAAATTGCCGCGCTGGCCAGAATGCTTTATACCATCATGGGCTGGGAATATCGAAGGCGACCGGCTTGACGAAGCGGTTCGCCGGCAGATGCAAATTGTTGTTGAACGCTACCGGAATTCGCCGGCAGTCATCCGATGGCAGATTGAAAATGAGCCGTTTCATGTGTACGGCGCTGAATGCGCAAAAACAAAACTATCCCCTGCGATCGTTGATGAAGAAATTACGCTTGTCCGCTCTCTTGACGCACACCCCATCATGCTTACGGATTCGGGCGAGCAAGGGATATGGTCTTCGTCTTTGCGGCGCGCGGAGTATCTTGGCATCTCAACATATTATCAAGTGTGGAACGGCGTATTGAGGGTGGTTCGGTTTCCGTTCGGGCCTGGGTTTTATCGCGCAAAAGCGCGGCTCTTTACTCTTTTTTATCCTGATAAGAAAATAGTTGTTTCCGAGCTTCAGGCAGAGCCGTGGGGCCCCGGGCTTTTGCCGTATGTCCAGCTTGATTTTCAGCTTCGTCTTATGGACGAAGTGCGGTTCCGCGAAATTATCCGCCGAGCGCGCCTTGCGGGATTTGAAGAAAACATTTTATGGGGCGCGGAATGGTGGTGGTGGCTCAAGACAAAACAGAATAACAATGGAATGTGGAATGAGGCGAAAAAGATATTCGGAGGATAAATATGAGGAATACATATCGCTATTCGGAAAGTTGTTATTGCAAACTATGTTCTCTCAATTTTTAAGAAAATCCGGATTAATTCGAAATTCCGGCTTTCTTGAGAAGAGAGCCGAAAAAATGATTTCGGAGATTGAAGGCTATCTAAAGAAGAACGACCGGATACTCGATATCGGGTGTGGGGGGTGTCACGTTGCGAAGCGGTTGCAAGAAAAGGGGTATTCTGTCGTTCCTCTTGATATTGAAAATCAGAGTTCTTTTCAAGAGATTATGCCGGTTATATACGACGGTAAAACGATTCCCTTTGCGGATGACTCTTTTGGTGTCACGCTTCTTTTGACGGTATTGCACCATACGCAGGATCCGGTTCACATACTTACTGAAGCAAAAAGGGTTTCCCGGCGTATTGTGATCATTGAGGATTTATACGACGGCTGGTTTCAAAAATATTTGACTTTTGTGATGGATAGTGTCGTAAATTTTGAATGTATCGGCCACCCCCATTCAAATAAAACAAAAAAGGAATGGGAGACTGATTTTCGCGCTTTGAATCTTAGAATTAGTGACGAACGAAGTCATCAATTTTGGATGTTTTTTACAAGCGGGATATTTTATCTTGAGAAAGGTTGATTTCCGAAGTATCATTGAATAGTATATCTTTATGTTTTTTAAGAGAAATATTCCAGTTGATGGAAAATATCTCTGGACAGTTCACTCCCAAATGAAAATGCGTCACTACCGGCTTACCGAGTCCCGCGTGAAGCGTGTGATTCGACATCCCGCACGTGTGGAAGAAGGCATTTTGGAGAATGCGGTTGCGTGTATGCAACCGGCAGAGGGGAAGAAGTATTCGGAGATTTGGGCTATGTATGTGTTGGCTCGCGGCGATGCGCTTTCGCGACACGACTCGTCCGTTTCGCTTCCGGCAGCGAAACCCGGGGAAATTTTAAACGCTCGCACGGCACGCCGGCTCGCTAAATTTCCCGCCGAACCACATAGTTTCGGCCCAGCGCGGGACTCGCTAAGGAAAAGCGAGATTTCCGCCGAAGGCGGACCAAGCAAATCTCGTTTTTCATTGTCGCGAAAACGCATTGCCGCTCGCGAAGGCGTAGGATCAAAACGAATAAAGGTAATCACAGCATGGCGCTATCCGGGGAAAAGTCCCGAGCGGGATCCCGTTCCCCAGCATATTTTACAAGAGGTAAGAAAAATCCTTGTTTCGTAGACATTATGAATCCCGTTAGAAATTGCAGATGAGATTATAACTTTATTTTTTGTTTGTAAAATGAAATGTATGAGTGATAACAATATATATATGGTACGGGATTTTTTCGTCCGCACCCTATTTCTAACGGGATGAACGCATTAGATTTTTTGAAAATCGCTTTAAAAGACCATAAAGTTGCGGCGCTTTCTGAAAGCTCCCAGTGGGTGGTTGAACGAATCAGTGATTTTCTTCCTGATGGCGCAAGGCATATTGTGGAATATGGTCCGGGAAGCGGGGTGATTACGCGACGCATTCTCAATATAATGCCTCGTGAGGGAAAACTTATAGCAGTTGAGTTAAATAATGATTTTTATCAAATGCTTTCTGAAATCAAGGATTCGCGCCTTACACCGGTGAAGGGGGACGTCATGGATGTTACAAAGGACTTTTCTCATTTCGGAGATGCGGGGGCTGACGCTGTTATATCAACAATTCCGTTTTCTTTTTTGAATTCTCGGGAGCGAAGCGAGCTCATCCGCCGTACCGCGCGAATGCTCCGCCCGGGCGGCAGGTTCATTACCGGCCAGTATTCGTTCCTTATTTTTCCGCTCATCCGCCGTTATTTTCAGAAATCAAAGTTTACCGTTGAGTTGCGGAATTTCCCTCCATTTTTTGTCATGTGGGGAGAGAAATGAAAACCATGATAAAAGTTTCTCCATCGGGAATAAGTTATTTGATGGAATGTCCGCGGTGTCTATGGCTTCATTTTAACGAAAACGTGAAGCGCCCGCGGGGCGCGTTCCCATCTTTGCCGGACGGCATGGATAATGTGTTCAAGAATTATTTTGACGAATACCGCCAAGGGGGCGGCCTGCCGCCGGAAATTGAGGGAAAAGTAGATGGCGTTTTGTTTTCCGATTTTTCAAAGCTCAATAAATGGCGCGAGTTTAATTTCGGGCGTGGAGGAATTCGGGCATCATTTCCGGAAATGGATATAGAAGTTGCTGGCGCAATCGACGAACTTTTGGTGGGATCGGACGGGAAATTCATCCCGTTTGATTTTAAAACGCGGGGGTATCCAACAAAAGAAGATACCCACGAGCACTATCGGGGACAGATTGATCTTTATTCACTGTTGTTCGAAAAAAACGGATTTCCGGTTGCGGATCATGGATATTTACTGTTTTTCTGGCCGCAATCATACAGTATGGGCACGGCGAATTTCAAAACAGAACTTGTAAAAATGGATGTATCTCCGTCACGCGGGTATTCCATACTTGAGAAAGCGCGCAAAATTATCACGGGTCCAAAACCGCCAAAGCACGAATCGTGCGAATACTGCATGTTTCGCGAACCCCGTTACAACCCAGCATAAACCATCGGAAGCCGTCTCGAATAGGATAAGAAACACGAAGTCATTTTATTTGCTTGGGAGAAGTCTTATCGGAATATCGGGGTTGTAACGGGGTGAACCAAACAATAATGGGTGAGAATATCCTTGAAGTAAAACATCTTTCGAAATCATACGACGCACTCGAAGCAGTCCGTGATATTTCATTTTCGATAAAGAAGGGAGAAATTCTTGGACTTCTTGGCCCGAACGGCGCAGGGAAGACATCAACTATATCGATGCTATTAGGTGTTCTTGAGCCGTCAGGGGGATTGATCTATATTTTCGGACGTGATTTGGTGCGGGAACGTACCCGCGTCCTTGAGCGCATGAATTTTTCTGCGGCATATGCCCAGCTTCCAGGGAATCTCACCGTCTGGCAGAATCTCTTTATCTTCGCGCTCCTCTACCAGATTCCGAATCTCAATGTGCGGATCGAATATCTCTTAAAGGAGTTTGATTTGGAAAAATATCGGAATGCGAAATCGGGTATCCTTTCTTCTGGCGAACAATCCCGTCTTAATCTCGCAAAGTCACTTCTGAACGACCCCGATCTTCTTTTGCTCGACGAGCCGACGGCTTCTCTTGATCCTTCAAGTGCCGACATTGTCAGAAAGAAAATAAAGGAGTATGTCGCGAAGAAAGAGAGAATGGGAATCTTGTGGACATCTCACAATATGAATGAAATAGAGGAAGTGTGTGACCGTGTTCTTTTCATTTCACACGGAAAGATTCTTCTTGAAGGAAACCCGCGCGAGCTTCCTACAAAATATGGTAAACGGAATCTTGAAGAATTGTTTATTTCTGTTGCGCGGGAGCCGCTTTCACTCATATGAGCATTCAGAGGGTATATACAATTTTTCTTCGACAGATGTTTCTTATCAGGAGAAGTTTCCACCGCCTCCTCGGAATCTTTTATTGGTCGGTTCTTGAACTTTTTCTGTGGGGGTTCCTTACAGCGTACTTGACTGGCATTGGTAAGGACCGTTTCAGCTTCATTACTGTTGTTATCGGAACGGTTATTTTGTGGAATTTTCTTAACCGTGTTCAGCAGGGAGTCGCAATTTCGTTTCTGGAAGACATTTGGTCGCGAAATTTCCTGAATCTTTTCGGCTCTCCGCTTCGCCTCAATGAATATATCGGAGGGCTTATTCTTGTCTCAATCGTGAGCTCGGTTGTTTCCATAATCGTCATGACGGCGATTGCGTGGTTTTTATTTTCATACAATCTTTTTCAGTTTGGGTTCCTTATGATTCCTTTTATCTTTATTCTCTTTTTCTTTGGACTTGCGCTCGGCCTCTATACAACGGCGATGATTCTTCGTTTCGGTCCTTCCTCCGAAATCCTTGCATGGTCCATTCCCGCGCTCATCCCTCCGTTTTCCGGCGTCTTTTATCCAGTTGCAACGCTCCCAGTATGGATTCAATACATCGCTTATGTAATACCGTCCTCATATATCTTTGAGGGTATGCGCGCGGTGGTGCTATCAGGCGTTTTTGAAACGCATCTTCTCCTCTTTGCGGCAGGTCTCTCACTTCTTTACACAGCGATCGCGTTTTATCTCGTCCATCGCTCATATCGTTACGTGCTTCGGAACGGCCTCATCACACGCATACAAGTCGAGTGAAGCTCCGCCAACGGAGTTGGCGGCATCTCCCTCTTCGGTGCGGAGCGAAATCCCGCACCGAAAGCCCTCGGCTTGGCACCTTCATCCCCAAGCTGGAGCTTGGGGCTTTCCGGTGCGGGGTAAACGAGGTTATATTTCGTCGTTTCTCCGCGTTTGGGAATGCTGATATAATGGTTGTATGCATCGCGGAATCGCAACTTTTACCTTAGATACCGGGAAATGCCCGAAGTGGCTTTTTGACCGAATGGTTCGGCTTGGCCGGAGCATAAACGAAGTGTTGATTGACGAATTCGGGCCGGATGAGTTTATAAAGCGGATTTCAGACCCAGTATGGTTTCAATCCCTTGGGACGGTTTTGGCGTTTGATTGGAACGCATCCGGGCTTACGACGATTTTGACCGCGGCCTTGAAAGAATCAATCCGCGGCGAAGAGGAGCGGCTCGGCGTATTTATCTGTGGCGGAAAAGGGAAGACGTCGAGAAAAACACCGGAGCAGATTTATGAGTGGGGTGATCGCTTAGGGCTTTCGGAAGGGGATACGGCGAATCTTTCGTATAACTCCCGAATGGCGGCAAAAGTGGATTCCGCGCTTGTGCAGGACGGTTATCAACTGTATCACCACGCGTTTTTCTTTTCTCGTCGAAGGGGGACATGCCCCCACACTTATCACGGGCAGATATTTTCTCCGCAAAGTCAGTATATTGGAAAGGCGATCGTCAATAGCAGAGAAATTTGTACCCGTTGTGGACACGAAAAAAACAAGGCGGAGCCCGCAATAAGTGTGGGGGCATGGGCAGTGATTCAGCAGGGAATGAATGAGCAAACGGCGACTGCCAGGCGTTATCACTGGTTTTCCGAAACCGCTGATGATTTGGTATGCGAGCCCCATTCCGGAATTTCTTCGGAAGCGATTCAATCATCAATGCTGAATCTCGTTGCGGAGAAAAGCGACAAAACCCGCAGCGTTTCAACGGAACTCGTTCAGTCGGGTTTTCTTTCGCTCAAAAAAGACGTTGAGATTTTGCGGAAACATTCGACGCCCGTATCATGGATGGTTTCGATGAAACACGGCCCTCGCCAGTTGACGCTTCTCGAACTTTCCCGGAATGAATTTCGATATCATCCGGTTGTTGAAGAAAATTTCTGGCATTCGAAATATCTTGAAAGGATTCTGCAGAAGCTCGCGTACGAGAAACCGAAAAATTACGAGACGCTTCTTGCGACCGAAGGCGCGGGCCCGAAAACCGTCCGCGCGCTTGCGCTTGTTGCGGAAGTGATTTACGGCGCAAAACCATCGTATGAAGATCCGGCGCGCTATTCCTTTGCGCACGGCGGCAAGGACGCGACTCCATATCCGGTAGATCGGAAAACGTACGATAGGACTATTTCGCTTTTGCGTAATGGGATTACAAGAGCTCGCGCAACCCCGAAAGAAAAAGATGGCGCTTTGCGGAGAATCGGACAATTAGAGTTTTCTTCCGCCCCCCGGCGAGGATTTCATCCATGATAGTTGATAGAAATATGATTCTCTCCGGAGGAAGCGGCATTTTCTTTGCCGCGATTCTCATTCTGGGCGCTTTATTTTTCGTTTCGAGCGAGAATGTTGGAGATGACACATGGGGAATGAGACGCCGCGAGTATGATGCTTCTCAACAGGTTATTCCCGAAGAGAATTCCGATGTGCCGCCGGAGCCTAACCCCTCTGAAAAAGCGAAGGACAGCGCCCCCTCTACGGCGCTCAACGCAGGACTGATGATAAAAAAGGAGTCGTCTTCCCAGCATGCGTCCTCGAGTATATCGACCTCGATTAGCGTTTCGCTTCCCCCGCTTACTCCTTCGTTCCAGGCCGGATCAAGTACTGAAGCGATACAACCGCCTCGAGTAGATATGGATGAAGAAACGATTCTCCGCGCGGTTGTTAAAATTCAATGCACACGTTCTGATGGCATTTCGAAATCAATCGGATCAGGGTTCGCTCTTACGGACGGTTTTATTGTGACGGTTGCGCACCTGGTTTTGGATTCCGGATCAAAAACATGCGATGTCATTTTTCCAAAAGATCGGTTCCCCATTTATTACCTGAAGGGTGATATCACGGAAGATATGTCTGTCATCCGGAAGCGATTTGAAGAGGACGGCATTGACATCGCGTTTCTTAAACTTCCTCCCATCGGAGAATATCTTGATGCAAAAGCGATTTTCGGAAATTCGTATCCCGCTATTTTGTATCCTCTGTGCACATCACCGTCAATCATTGGGGATACAGCATATCACTACGGGTATCCTGCAAACTATAAGGATTTGAATTACTTGGCTTCTATGGAAGGGAAGTTTGTCTCTTATGCGAACGTAACAGGAACTGCAGTAAAAACAACTGATGACGGGACCGCGACATACCGCGCACCTTTGTTTGCATATACCACTGACGAATCAATATTCCATCCGTATGCGGTTTCGAAGGTGGGAATCTTCTATGGTGATTCCGGCGGGCTTGTGTTTAACGCAACAGATGCGTGCGTTCTCGGAACAAATCACGGATTCGGCCAAGGAACGGACGGTGTGTACGGTATTTTTACCGATCTTTCGTGGAGCAGCGTCAAAAACATTCTTTCTTCGTACGGCGTGAAATAAGTTTGTTGCTGAAATGCCTTGTCAGGGCAGGATTCGTCTGGTATGGTATTTCCTATGGCTGACATTCGGAAACGGCAAAGCGGGAATCCGTGGCTCGTACGATCATTCGCAGTCGCGGTTTTTCTTTTGGGTGCGCTCGTGGGCGCATCGCACATTCCGCAGTATGCAAACGTGTTTCTCGGGCGCGTTGTTCCGTTTTTTCAGATTCCGGAAACGTTTTTTCCATTTCGGCTTGGTCTCGACATACAAGGGGGAACCCACCTCGTCTATAGTGCTGATCTTTCGAATGTACTGGCACAAGAACAAGGCGATGCGATGGATTCTTTGCGTGACGTTATAGAGCGCAGGGTGAATCTCTTTGGCGTTGCCGAACCGCTTGTCCAGATTGAGCGGACGGCCGCGGAACGCCGCCTCATTGTTGAGCTTGCAGGAATTTCTGATGTAAATCAGGCAATCCGTGTTATCGGCGAAACGCCGTTTCTCGAATTTAAACGAGAGCGGACGCCGGAGGAGGGGAATGCTGTTATCGCGAAGTATGCAAAGGATTTCGGAGAGGGCGTCAATTTCGAAGCAATATGCGGTGGCCTTGATTTCCAGTCGATTATTATTTTTCTTTCTCAATTTGGAGAGGATCCTTGTTTTGTTTCAAGCGGTCTTTCGGGGAAACATTTAAAAAAAGCATCCGTTGATTTCGGCGGCTCAGGAACCGTCCAGTTGAATCCTTCGATAGCGCTTGAGCTTACTGATGAGGGTGCGAAACTGTTCTCCGACATCACAAAGGAAAATGTCGGGAAACGCCTTGCCGTCTACTTGGACGGCGCTCCGATTTCCGCGCCCACTGTGCAAGAGGAAATTACAGGCGGACGCGCGCAAATCACCGGTAACTTCACGCCCGAGGGCGCAAAGGAGCTTGTCGGCCGCTTTAACGCGGGAGCGCTTCCTGTCCCCATCATGCTTATTTCCCAGCAGACGGTTGGGCCGTCACTCGGCAAAGAATCACTTGACCGGAGTTCGGTTGCCGGACTATACGGATTTCTCGCGGTTACACTTTTTATGATTCTGTGGTATCGTCTTCCCGGAGCGCTTGCAGTCGCCGCACTTCTTTTTTACGTTTCCGTTGTTCTTGTCGTGTTTCGTTTGGTGCCTGTGACATTGACTGCCGCGGGCATCGCAGGATTCATTCTTTCCGTCGGCATGGCGGTTGACGCGAATATCCTTATTTTTGAGCGCATGAAAGAGGAACTAAAAAAAGGATCCCGTCTTCCCGAAGCAATTGAGGAAGGATTTCGGCGCGCATGGACATCCATTCGCGACTCGAATATTACCAGTTTACTTATCTGCGTGATTTTATACTGGTTCGGAACGAGCATGATTCAGGGGTTTGCGCTGACGCTTGCAATTGGGGTTCTTATTTCAATGCTTTCCGCGATTTGGGTGACGCGGATTTTTCTCTCCGCGCTTTCCGGAACCATTCTCACCCGATACCCGTTTTTATTTTTGAGTGGGTTTAATGCATTACGTTAAAATCGTTGAAGGCGTTAAAGTCGTTCGAGTCGCTAAACGATTCGAACGAGCGATCCTGCCGAAGGCGGGAGAGCGATCGAACATTCTAACGAGTGATCCGCCGGCTGGCGGAGAATGATAGAACTGTCATGATCGACCTCATCGGAAAAAAATACTATTTTCTCGCATTTTCCGGCGTGCTGGTACTTATGAGTGCCATGGCGATATTGATATACGGTCTCTCGCTCGGTATTGATTTTACCGGCGGGTCAATCCTTGAAGTTGAGTTTTCGGAAGATGTACCAACGCCCGCGCGCGTGCATACGGTTGTTGATTCGCTGAATGTCGGGAATGTCGCTGTCCAACCAACGGGCGAACGAGGGATGATATTGCGATTTGGTGCTGTTGATGAGTCGGTGCATCAGACTATTCTGGGGGAGCTTTCAAAGGAGGGGCACGGAATAATGATTGAGAAGCGATTCGATTCTATTGGTCCTGTCATCGGTAAGGAACTTTCTCGAAACGCGATCACCGCGTTTATTATCGCGGGTGTCACCATTGTCTTATATATCGCATGGGCGTTTCGGAAGGTATCAGAGCCCGTATCGTCATGGAAATATGGAGTTGTCGCCGTGGTTGCGCTCATGCACGACGTGGTGATTCCCACGGGGCTCTTCGCGATTCTCGGAAGATTCTCCGGGGTTACCATTGACGCCCTTTTCATCACCGCCCTCTTGACTATCATGGGTTTTTCCGTACATGATACGATAGTGGTATTTGACAGGACGCGGGAAAATTTGCATAAATTGAAAGGGAAGGAGGAATTTAAGACGACCGTGAACCGAAGCGTCAATGAGACATTTACCCGATCCGTCAATACGTCAGTAACAACCCTTCTTGCGCTTGTCGCGATTCTCCTCTTTGGCGGGGAATCAGTCCGATACTTCTCCCTTGCTTTGATTGTCGGAATCGTTTTTGGGACATATTCATCGATATTTGTCGCAAGCCCCTTGCTTGTTATGTGGAATGCGATTGGTCGTAGTAGGAAAAACGCATGACGAGCCATAATCGTTTGGTTTTGGCACATTAATTCCGTTACAGGAATTAGTGTGGGGGCAAGCCCCCTTCTTGTCATATGGGATACAATCGGACAGGGTAGGAAAAAAGGGTGATGGGCAAGCTCCTCTGTGGTTATCTTGGGAGCAGTTCGGCTCGCGAAGAAAAAGATAGCCGAATTGAGATCAATGTTGACAGATACGATTTAACGTGATAATGTAAATGTATACGTACGCATATACTATAGTATTTGATTCCCAACAATTCTTTCCGGTAATCCAGAGAACGAGCGATTCTGTCTCTTCTGCCGGATTATTTCTATGATGGATACTAAACTTATTTTTTCCACGCCTCCTGCTGATGCGGTGAGAGCGCTCCTCCAAAAACTTCCGTCAAAACGGATGAAAGACGTTATTGAAAAGCGCTACGGGCTTCGCGGCGGGAAGTCAAAGACACTCGAAGCAATAGGCAAGGAATATAAGATTACGCGCGAGCGCGTCCGGCAGATCGAAGCGGATGCGCTTCGATTTCTTTCCCGGGAAGAAAATGTACGGGAGGTTTTGCCGGTGATAAGCGCGATCATCACCTATGTAACAGCTCACGGAGGCGTTATAGCCGAGAGGCATCTCGTGGGAGCGATCGGGGACGGCATGAACCGGAATCCCGTTTTGTTTCTTCTTGAAATCGGAGATCGGTTCCGTTCGGTTCCCGAATCCGAGCGTCATCACCGGTTGTGGACGGTTGACGAAAAAGCGCCCGAGAAACTGACGCAGATTTCTTCTGCTGTTCAAAAGGAGCTTGAGGGGAAAAAGGAGCCGGTGCGCGAAAACGAGCTTTCTTCACTGATTGCGCGCATAAGCGAACAGGAGGGCGACAAAAGGATGGATGATCGCGCCATTGAAGCATTCCTTGCTTCGTCAAAAGTCATCAAAAAAAATCCATACGGAGAATACGGCCTTGCATCATGGCCTCACATTAGTCCGCGCGGCGTGCGGGACAAGGCCTATAGTGCGCTTGCGCGCGCAGGAAAACCGCTCCATTTTACGGAAGTCGCTCGCGCGATCACGGATGCCGGCTGGTCAAAGCGCCGCGCGCATCCCCAGACAGTCCATAACGAGCTTATCAAGGATTCCCGGTTTGTTCTTGTGGGGCGCGGGTGTTATGCGCTCCGCGAATGGGGGTATGAGCCCGGCGTTGTCCGCGACGTAATCGCACGTGTCCTCAAAGAAGAGGGGAAACCCCTTTCAAAAGACCAAATTGTCACCCTTGTCCTTAAAAAGCGCCTCGTGAAGCCGCCAACGGTATTTCTGAATTTACAAAATAAATCTATTTTCAAGCGCCTTGATGATGGAAGTTATACGCTCGTGTAGCGTCTGCCCCGTTCTCTCCCGAAACGGGGTTTACTATAGTTTTCTTCTTTTCTCGCTGAATTTTTGGAAGTATAATTGTTATACCGGTTAAATCCGTTATACCGCAATGCTCGTTAGAATCGACGGAATCGTTTTGATCGATTTTAACATTTCCAACGAGCGTAACATTTTTATCATTACGTATGGAATTCATCGAAGCGGGATCTAATTTTTTCAATCTTGTCATCCCCTGGATGGTGTCGCTCTGGTGGTTGTATCTTTTCATTGGACTTGTTGTGCTTCTGCCGTCTCTCTGGCTTTCGTATATTCAGGATTATTATAAACGAATAAGTCTTCGGCCAGTGCTTCTTGAAATAAGAATCCCTCGGGAAGTCGAGCGGAGTCCCCGCGCTATGGAGCAGATTTTTACTCAGGTCCACGCGCTTCGAAACGCGGCATCGAACATAGAAGAAAAATGGTGGCAAGGCGAAGTGCCAAAGACATTTTCATTTGAGGTGACAAGTTTCGGCGGGGAAGTCCATTTTTATATGCGCGTTCCAGGCAGTCACCGGAATATTGTTGAAGCGGCATTTTATGCGTCATATCCGGATGTCGAGATTATGGATGTCAAAGAGGATTATGTGCGCAGGTTTCCAAAGACATTTGATGAGCTTTTTGCAAAAGGGTACCAAATTTTTGGAAACGAGCTTCTTCTCGCGAAAGACGACGCCTATCCCATCCGTACCTATTATGACTTTGAAACGCCGGAAGACGAATCAAAGCTCGATCCCGTTGCTGGCCTCATGGAAGTATTGGCAAAAATCGGAAAGTCAGAGGATATATGGGTTCAGATTGTCATACGGCCGCATGTCGATGATGATTGGAAGACTGCTGGCGCAAATCTGGTAAAGGTTTTGAAAGAAAGGGCGAAAACCGAGTTCGAGACCTCGTCAGGAAAATTTGTTATGACCGACCGCTCCCCGGGGGATATTGAAGTTTTGAAGGCAATCGAACGAAATCTCGCAAAACCGGGATTTGACGTGGTGATACGGTATCTCTACATAGCGCCTCAAAATATTTTTACGTTGAATTTCGGCCAACGGAGCGTATTTTCCGCATTCAACCAGTATATGACCGAGAACTTAAATAAGTTCCGCCATAATTACGATATGTGGACGCGGGCGAGTTTGTGGTTTTCCCCGTTTTTGTTTCCGAGGCGCCGCCTCAAAGCCCGGAGGGCCCGCATATGGGAGCGGTACCGGAATCGCCACGTCTACGATAAACTTGCCATTACTCGGCTCCGCGAAATGGGAATTTTCAATTTCGGATTCAAGTTGAGGAACGTTTGGCAAGGAGGATTACTTTCCCATACGATAGTGTTGAACACTGAAGAACTCGCAACGATTTACCACCTTCCCACGAAACTGGTGATGACGGCTCCCATGATGAAACGGATGGAAGCAAAGCGAATCGGCCCTCCGGCAGGACTTCCCATTTTTGGCAATGAGGATGAGGAGACCGGCCTTCCGATAAAGAAATAATCCGGTGAATCCCGTTAGAGACCGCGGTCGCTTTCATAATCACGACATATATTATGATTACCAAAAATCAAAAAACTTATACCAACAAATCAGGATAAGGTTCGTATGACCGCGACCTGTCTCTAACGGGATGAATCAAGAAACGAGAACCTGCCAGAACTGCAAAAGTGAGTTCACCATAGAACCCGAGGATTTTTTGTTTTACCCCCCTTCGCATAAAGCTTCGGAAGGGCAAGCGAAAAAATATGACTAGAGAATGCCAAAATTGTAAGACATTGTTTGAGATAACTGAAGATGATCTCAGTTTTTACGAGCGTATCAAAGTCCCTCCGCCGACATTCTGTCCGGAATGTCGGCTTATCCGGCGTTTTTCACACACGAATGTTATCAATCTTTATAAAAGAGTATGTGATCTTTGTAAAAAAGAAGTGGTTTCTCGGTATTCACCGGATAAAGAATACACCGTTTATTGTCCCCATTGCTGGTGGGGCGACAAGTGGGACCCAATGGAGTACGGCAAAGAATACGATTTTTCTCGGTCATTTTTTGAGCAGTTTAATGAGTTATGGCACAAGGTTCCTTTGTTAGGTCTTTCTCTTGATCTTAAAAGCGCAATCGAATCTCCGTATACGAACGACGCGGGAAGTTTGAAGCAGTGTTATCTTATATTTCAAGCTGAACTGGTTGAGAGATCCGCATACGGATTTTTGGTAGTTCGGTGCAGTGATTGTATGAATTGCAGTTTTCTTAACTCCTGTGAATTGTCGTATGATCTTTTTCACTGCTATAAAGTGTATCAAGGAATTTATCTTCTTTATACCGTCTATACGAATAATTCTGCGTTTCTTTGGCAGTGCGAAAATTGCCAAAATTGTTTCGGGTCTGCAAATCTTAGGAATAAGCAGTATCACATTTTTAATAAGCCATATACGAAAGATGGATATTTTTCTGAAATTGAGAAGTTCGACCTCGGTTCATATAAAAATTATACGGAAATGACCAGAAGAGCGCGGGAGCACTGGCTGAAATATCCGGTCAGGACTCACTGGCAGGAACTTTCGGTGGACAGTACCGGATTGTTGGTATTTGAATCAAAAAATTGCCAGAAGTGTTTTGAGGTGTCCGGCGGCGTTGAGGACTGTAAGTATACCTATTACATCGGGAGGGGGCCGGTAAAGGATTCGTATGACTATAGCTGGTGGGGGAATAATGCCGAGCTTATTTATGAGGGGATGACTGTGGGAGGAGGAATAAGAAACGTGCATTTTGCTGATGAAAGCGGACTTGGCCTTTACGATGCGGAGTATGTCAAGTTGAGTTTAGGTGGCTCCTCAAATCTTTTTGGCTGCGTCTCTCTCAACAAAAAATCTTATTGCATATTAAATAAGCAGTACTCCAAAGAAGAATACGAAAAGTTGGTTCCCCAAATTATTCAGCACATGAAAGGTACTCCTTATATTGATAAAAAGGGAAGAAAATATTTTTATGGAGAGTTTTTCCCGACAGAATTATCGCCGTTTGCGTACAATGAGACCCTGGCCCAGCAATATTATCCCCTTGCCAAGGAGGAGGCGTTGACCAAGGGATATTCGTGGAAAGACCAACATCCAACTGAATACAAAATTACTCTGCCGGCGGGGGATTTACCCGATCACATCCGGGATGTTTCCGATTTAATCCTGAAGGAGACCATCGGCTGCCTGGTTTGCGGGCACGCTTTTCGGATTATTCCGCAAGAGCTTGATTTCCACCGAAAAATGAACGTGCCTCTTCCCCGGTCATGTTTCCAATGCCGGCTGCAGGAAAAGATCAAAGACCAACCGGTTCCGACCCGCCTGTTCAAAAGAACCTGCCAGTGCTCCGGAAAAGGAAGCGAAAACGAAGTATACGAAAACAGTGCAAGCCATTTTCATGGTACTGATCACTGTCCGAATGAATTTGAGACCTCGTATGCGCCGAATCGTCCAGAAATCGTATATTGCAAAGAGTGTTATCAGGCGGAAGTTATATGAATATACATGTTCGACTCGTCGATTCTAAAGTAGAAGCATTTATCCGTTCTTTGGAGAAGCCCACTATTGCGAAAGTGCTTCGCACCATTGATTTGCTAGAAACGTTCGGGAATACATTAGGCGCTCCGCATAGCAAAAAAGTTAATGCACGGCTCTTTGAACTCCGTATACGCGGACAGCAGGAAGTGCGCATTTTCTATATCTTTGATAGAGGCGAGGCAGTACTCTTACACGGTTTTATTAAAAAGTCCAAGCGCATTCCGAAGAAAGAAATTGAAACTGCTCTACAGAAACAAGACCTCTTGACGGATAGATAACATATACGTTATACTATAAGCATTATGAAAACATATAAACAATTCAAAAAAGAGCTTCTCAAAAATAAACAAATTAAAGAGTCCTATAACGAGTTAGGTCCGGAGTTTGAGGTTATCGCCTTGCTCATTAAAAAAAGGATCAAGGGTCGGCTTACGCAGCGCGAACTTGCCAAAATGGTCGGCACTAAACAGTCCGCGATCTCGCGTTTGGAGTCCGGGACATATAACCCCACGATCAGTTTTTTGTATAGGGTAGCGGATGCTCTGGATGCGCGGATTAAGGTGTCAATTGGCTCAAAGTAATGCGTGAAGAAACCAAGCGGTGTCAAAATTGTAAGAACGAGTTCGTCATCGAACCAGAAGATTTTGCATTCTATGAAAAAATCAAAGTCCCTCCGCCCACGTGGTGCCCGGAGTGCAGATTTCAGCGGCGACTTGCATTTTTCAATTTGACACAGCTTTACAGGAGGCGATGTGACCTTTGCGGCGAGGAAAGGGTTTCTACATATCATCCGAAAGCACCTTATCGGGTATACTGTTCATCTTGCTGGTGGGGGGACGCTTGGGATCCAATGGAGTACGGCCAAGAATACGATTTTTCGAGGCCGTTTTTTGATCAACTAAATGATTTATATCACGAAGCGCCGCGCCTCGGTCTTTCGGTTAATGCCACAACCCTCATCGATTCTCCATATAATAATCACGCCGGCGATCTTAAAAATTGTTATCTCCTTTTTCAGGCAGATTTGGATGAGGATTGCGCCTACGGAGTTATTGTAAAGAATTGCAAATCCCTCCTTGATTGCTCACTTAGCTTGGAAGCAGAACTTTGTTATGACTCCATGCATTCTTATAAGAATAGTCGCTCTGCAGGGCTTCGAAGTCAGGTTGCTGAATCATTCGATTGTTTCTTTCTACGAGATTGCTTTAATTGTCAAAACTGTTTTGCATCCGCAAACTTGCGGAACAAAAAATATTACATATTCAACAGGCCTTACACCAAGGAAGAATATGAGGAAGAGATGAAAAAATGGGATCTCGGCTCTTATACTACATATCAGAAGGCAAAAAAGCTCGCGGAGGAGCATTGGAAGAATTATCCTCCAAAGCCCAATATGGATGAGTTTTCAGTTAATTCTGGTGGAAGTCACTATTTCCAATCGAAAAATTGTAGAAATTGCTTTGAGGTAACAGGCGCCGAAGATAGCAAATTTCTTTTCATGCTATTTCAGCCCCCCATCAAGGATTGTTACGATGTATCGGCATGGGGGAATAATATCCAGTTTATATATGATTCTGCAGCGGTTGGTGAGAATTCCGCACAATTAAAATTTTGTTACGAGGCAGGGCTGAATGCGCATAATTTGGAATATTGCCTCGCGATATTTGGCGGCGAATACAATTTTGGCTGTTCCGGACTCAAAAAAAGGAAATACTGCATTCTCAATAAACAATATTCAAAAGAAGAATATGGGCGTATGCGGGAAAAGATTATAGCGCATATGAGCGAGATGCCCTATCGGGATAAACAAGGGAATATATATCGATACGGAGAATTTTTCCCTGCAGAAATTTCTCCTTATGCTTACAATGAAACATTAGCTCAGCGTTTTTTTCCGCTTTCAGAGGAAATCGCAGATCACAAAGGATATGCGTGGAGGGACATAGAAGAGAATGTATACACGATTACTAAGGATTATCAAGAGTTGTCTGATCACATCAAAGATGTATCCGACGAGGTTTTAAAAGAAGTAATCCGTTGCGGCCAATGCGGCCACGGTTTTCGGATTATTCCTATGGAGCTTGGGTTTTTGCGGCGGATGAATTTTCCGCTTCCGCGACAATGTCCCAATTGCCGAATTACTGAAAAGTTCAACCAGTGGGTGAAGAATCTCCGAGTCATTGGGCGGACATGCGACAAATGCGGCGTAGAGTTCACTACCAATTATCCCAAAGACGAAGTGCCGTATATCCTATGCAAAAAGTGCTATCAGGCGGAGGTTGTATAGCTATAACTATTTTGATATACTTTAAGCATGACCACTCAAACTCTTATCAAAAAAATAGACAAAAAAGTATCCACTCTCCAAAAAGATATGGAGGCGGTTAAAAGAATGCTTGCCGCCACCTACCGTGACCCCGAGGGTGAGTATCGTCCAGCTTTCGTGAAAAAGATGCTCAAGCGCATGGCGTCAAAGGGCCCCACATACCGTTTTACCACGAAAGAAGAGTTTCTCCGTCATGTCCGTTCCGCCAAATGAAATAATTTACGAAAAGGATTTCCGCAATGATGTGGACGACTTGCCGAAGAAAGTTCAAAACAAGCTTAGCCGCCTCATAGAAATTCTTCGCGAAAACCCTTTTGATCCACGTCTCCATACCAAGCGCTTGGGGTCTCCGCTCCAAGTCGCTTTTTCTTTCCGTATAACCAGAGATTATCGCGTTGGTTTTATATTCCTGGATTCCCGTATCATTAAACTTCTCGCTGCGGATACGAGGGACAACATTTATCGTCGGTTACTTAGGAAATTATGATAAGTGAAATAGAAACTAAAACCTGCCAAAATTGTAAGGGACAGTTCACCATTGAACCCGAAGATTTCTTGTTCTACGAAAAAATCAAAGTCCCTCCGCCGAC
>CAYHJX010000008.1:0-22212 GCA_964357005.1 uncultured Candidatus Saccharibacteria bacterium
TTCGAACCCCGATTAAAGGCTTCAAAGGCCTCTGTCCTACCATTAGACGATCCCCCAAAATAAAAAACCGTACCCTCTAGTATACGATTTTTCTCACAAAAATCAAATTTTATTTTTTCAGCCGAGCCGCGAGGGCAAAACCGAAAAAATAATTATCGAGGTCTTCAAACGTGCTCCCGTATTCTTTCCCTCCCAGAGAAGCATCTACAATCATCTCGCGGGCGCGGGCAATTTCTTTCATCCGTCCGCGCCACCGGGGATCAGACATCACAAAATCCATAAGTTCGAGCGCGCGATCGATTGCGCGCCGAGAAAGCGCCTCATCCCGTCCCTGCCAATTTTTTGCGCGGTGAATTTCGCTTCCCACATTTCCCAACTGCTCGCAAAGCGTCATCTCAGGCCACTTCCCCTTCAAAAGGTTTTTGTGGTAAATAGGCATAAATAAACATTCGTTGTTTGGCTAAAAAGCATAGTTTTTAATCACCCTTTTTATCTCCTCCTATAAGTTCAACTATGGTGACTTCAAGCGGCAATTGGGGAATCGGGCTTCGGCGAAATGTCTGCATATTTGAAAAAATCACCTCAAGGCCCCGAGCAACGTCAGCGGCGCTAAACGCCGGAAGATGTTTCTCAAGCGCTTCAAGCTCGTCCGGAAGAAAATCATCCGCAATAAATTTTTTGAGCGACGGATCGGTTTTCAAAAAAAATGCGGCGCGAAAATACTGAAGAAGCATTTTTGAAAAGTATGAAAGGTCATACCCCTCGCCTGTAAGCTCTTCAATCAAAGAAAGAGCTCCGGCGACGTCTTTTTGGGCGACAAGCCCGAACATTTTCTTTGCAGAATCCCGGCGCGGCATTCCGAGAATTGATTCAACTTCCGCGCGGGTAATTTCCTTATCCTCAACCGCCATGATTTGACCCAACATACTCTCGGCATCCCGGAGAGACCCCTCTGCGGCAAATGCAATCATCCGCGCCCCTTCTTGGTCGAGCCGAACTTCTTCTTTTTTTGAAACCGCAAGAAGCCGCGACGAAATATCCGAAATCGTCGGCCGATGAAATGCGTAGTGCTGGGTCCGCGACACAATGGTCGCGGGAACACGATCAAGCTCTGTTGTTGCAAGAACAAAAACGGCATGCGCCGGCGGCTCTTCAAGGGTCTTCAAAAGCGCGTTAAACGCTTCTTTCGTAAGCATATGGACCTCATCAATAATGTAGATTTTGAAGGCGCCCTGGCTTGGAACAAATCGAACTGCATCTCGAAGCTCGCGGATTTCGTCAATCCCGCGGTTTGATGCGGCATCTATCTCAATCAGATCAATTGCGCGTCCCTCATTAAATGAAACGCACGGCGTACAAGAATTGCAAGGACGCTTTGTGCCGGTACAGTTAAGCGCTTTTGCGATAAGACGCGCAACCGTTGTCTTTCCCACGCCGCGCGGCCCGGAAAACAAATATGCATGGGCAACTCTGCCCGTTTGAATCGCATTTTCCACTGCCGAGATAACATGCTTTTGGGCAACAACTTCATCAAACGCCTTCGGCCGGTATTTTCGATAGAGGACAAGATGATTTTCTTCCATACAAGATATTATGTATTCCCGTCTTTTAAGGGAATGATATCGGGAACAAATTTTCGCATTTGATATAAAGCGATAAACTCCCACACAAGGCGGGCAAACTCCGGATCCTGGCGCGGCACAGAACGGAGCGCAAAAGGAATACCTACTTCTATGCGGGACGCTGTTTGATCAAGCTCCTGATCAAGAAACTTTTTCAATTGCTCACGATCTCCTTTTCGATAATCTCCCGCAAGAATCCTGTCTAAAAGTCTATAATCATCAATTCCGCGCTCTGAAATAATCTCGTTTTGCTTTTTAAGAAACGAGAATGCATTGCGGAGATTTTTTTCTTCTTCATCAATCCAATGAGCAAGATCTTCTTTCGTATATTCTCTCCCGAACCGCTTTGACGCGCGCATCGTATTCATAAACATCTGGCTGAGCCGCGATCGAATATGGGCACTATATTCATCCTCAGCGCTTTCTTCGCCACGATGAGCGTGGTATTGCGATCCCTTTTCTTCCGTGAGCCCCAGTATCGCCAAAAGCAGGGCGTCATTCCCTTCCTTTGCCATTACATAGATTCTCGGAGCAATCTCATGCGGACGGACTTCCCTTAAAAGCCGGATAGATTCTCGCAAATCGGATTCACCCTCCGAATCATCCAATGCGCGCATAGTATCTTCGTATTGCCATACGAGATGCTCACAGAGCGCAGAAAGTGTCGCCTCGAGAAACGCCCGAATTTCTTCTTCTTCTTGCTCGCTCACCTCCGAAAGCGATTTTCTCTCCTGGTCATCCTTGGGGGAAAATTCCGCATTCATTATCATAAAATACCGAAAAAAACGAAAAAAAGAAAGAGCACTGCCTTTCTTTGGAAAAAATCAATGTACCGCCCGAATTATAACGGCGCTATGGGGGCTTTCCGAAACACAATAAGCTTATACCCGACAAAATTCCAGAGAAACGATGCAGCAGTCGCAAGGACTTTTGTAGCATTCAGCCACAATGCAGGCCCAAGCCCTGCAGGTGCGGGAAATTCTGTTCCGATTGCGACAATCGCGCTATTTACCAAAATTGCGCCCACGGACACAATGACAAATTTCGGGAGATCAGACGCCGCGTTTCCGCCGCGTGCGCGAAACACCCAAAACTTATTCCAAAAGTAACTATTCATCATTGCGATCCCTGCCGCAGGAACATTGATACTCCCCAAATAAAAGCCGGCGGTAATGCCGGTCATCGCGCTCAAAAGATTTAAAATCCCGAAATCAATCGCAGTATTCAAAAAACCGACTGCGGCGAATTTCCCTAATTGCGCAAAAAATCCGATGAAGCGCGACATGAAGCCGCCGAACCACACGCCGAAGGGAAACGCGATTGCAACAAGAAGCGGAGTCAACGAAAGAATCACTTTTTCTGAAACTCCTACGGAGAGAGCGAGCTTTACCGCAATGCCAAGGTTTACCAAAACAGGAATTATAAAAACGCCCGTGAGAAATCCAATGAGGGCGCCGATCGCGTAGTCCCTCCCTGAAATTTGATTTTGTTCCATACGTCTTCTATTCTACTTCGTATCCAAAATCATATCTACTCCAGTAATCCCCAATCCCCGACTCACAGTGCGGCAAAGCGCACTCGAATGTCTTCTTCAACTTCCTCGCGCGGCCTGCCGTATTTTGTCCGAGAAAGCTCTTTTACAAGCTCTGCAATCTCCCGATCTCCCTTCTCCGGCGGATACGTTTTCATGCTGAAAGGCGCTGATGTTTCGCCGCGGATCAAAAGCTTTATATAGGCGTTATAGTTATCAATTTTCAAAAGATCTTGTTCTTCAAAAACCGGCTTATACTGCTTTGCCATAAATTCCGCGTCATCAGTACCAATGCGAAAACTCACCGTGGAGCCGACATTTCCGAATACGGCCTTCTTGATTTCCTCCTTCAACTGGCCGATGAATTGGTGGGTAATGACCAAATCCAAATGGTATTTCCGGGCTTCGGAAAGAATTGTTGCAATGGAATCGGTTGTTACGTTTTGAAACTCATCGATATAAAGGTAAAAATCTTTCCGCCGCTCCTCGGGCATGCCAACGCGGGAGAGTGCGGCCAAAAGGAGCTTTCCCACAAGGATAAGCCCCAGAAACGACGAATTGAGTTCTCCGAGCCGCCCCTTTGACAAATTCACAAGAAGGATTTTTTGGCTGTCCATTACCTCGCGGAAATTAAACGAGGAGTGCTCCTGCGCAACGATCGGGCGCATAATTTCGTTTGAAATAAAATTGTCGATTTTCGAAGCAATGTACGGGACTAAATCTTTCAAGCTCGCCTCCCCTCCTGCTTTTTCCGCAATTTGCGTCCAAAATTGGTTTACAATGATATTTTTTGAGCGCGAAATCTTTAAATCGCGAAACGCTTTATCCGACAAGACGCGCTGGATTTCTATAATCGTATTTCCGGACGGCGGGTCTTCCAATACGAGTGTTGTCGCATTCCGGAAATATTGCTCGAAAATAGGGCCGCCCGCAATCTGCATATTGAAGAGCTTGTCGAATATCGCAAACATTTCATTTACAATAAGGGTTTTATGCTCAGGAAACATGGGGTCGTATTCAAGCATGTTAAGCCCCAGAGGCCGCGCAGTATCGCCCGGGTCAAAATAAATCACGTCCTGGACGCGAGAGCGCGGCACAAACCCCATAACATCCTCCACAAGTTCGCCATGGGGATCAATCACGCATACGCCCTTGCCCGCTTCAATATCCTGGCGAACCATGTTTTTTAAAAACACGGATTTTCCGGTTCCGGTCTGACCTATGATATAGAGGTGCCGCCTCCTGTCGTCATCCAAGAGATACACGTCTTTTTTCTCCCCGCGAAACATATTGTATCCCAGTAAAAGCCCATCATGCGGCATGGTGACCGGCGGAGGCGCTTCCCGGGATTTCAATTGCCGGATCTTCGGAGTATCCAAGGGGGTATTCGGAAAGTGAAAAATTGACGTCAATTCCTCGGTATTTAGAATCATCGCCGAGCGCGGATCAAAATTCCGGAACGAAAAATCAAATATCGCTTTATCGCGCGCTCTCCCCTTAAGCTCCGCGGGAGAAAACCGATTTGACGTCGGGTCCGAGAATTGGGAAAACGCTGATTCAAGCGAGCGCAAAATCGCGGCCGCGCGCTCTTCGGTACGCGCGGAAGCAACAAGACGAATGTTTGCCTCAAAAAGCGGCTTTGAAATCTTTGCCTCAAGCCCTTTTACGATTTCTTCCTCCAAGGGTGTCAGCTTTTTTGATTCCTCCTGAATCCGCTTTTCCGGTTCCTGCGTCTTTGCCATTTCAGTGACATCAACCACGGTCCGCAACACTTTTATCAAAGGATCATCATGCGGCTTTTTTCCTTGATAGCGCTCTTTTGCGCGCTTTTTAATATAGGAAACCCATTTTTTTTCCGCGGGGCGCGCAACAATCTGGAACGCGGCTCCTTCACCCTCGGCGGCAAGCTTTGTAAAAACATTGGTCAGTGCGCCCAAAGGATCTGATTCGAGTTTTGCGTATGTGCGCACTGGAGAATACGCGTTTTCGTGGAGCACGACGCGGGACGCAAGCGCAGGACCGTCGGGATGGAAAATATTGTAGTCCTTTACTGCCTCAACATGCGCATTCGGAAAAACCCCTTGGATTATTTTTTCAACCGCGACTGCTCTGCGGCGAGGCACGGCGACATAAAAATGAAGTTCTTCGCCGACAGACGGCACCGTAAGCTCAAGCGAAAATGACGGTTTGCCAAAAAGAAACTCGGACCAAAACCCCTCTTTCATGCTTGAAAGATTTGCGTAGAGCGTCTCCATCATCGCAATCCGCTCGCGGATCTGCTGAAGATTCAGTTCCTGCGGCGTCTGGATCGGAGGAAACCGGACCAAAAGCAGCGAGAGATTGAGCGAGCGCGAAATAAGGCCCTTTTTCTGAAGCCGTCTTTTGAAAAAAACTGCGGCAATGGCAAAGATAAAGAGAACGAAGCCAACTGCAGAGATAAAAATAATGAACGGTGACATATCCAAATAACCTCCAAGTTATATTTTTCTCAATGAAACGAGCTTATCATAAAAGTCGTCAATCAGGTGATCGTGGAGTTCGTCCAAAAGATAGGGGCTTTTTGCGCGCTCGGCAGTGCGAACCGCTTCTTCAATTGATTTCGTAAGCGCGATTTCCACAAGAATCCGCACGTCTTCGGTGAGCTCCTCTTTCACCTTTTTAAAATCACCAGAATCGTCTTTTTTCGGCGGAGGCGGCGGAATCCCGGCATGCTCTCCGGGCGTACGACGAATATCCTCGATATGCTCTTTCAAAACATCACGAAACACCTCTTTTTCATGGGGAATTTCAGCGCCCGCTTCCGAGAGCGCGCGCTTCTTTTCCTCGAGCCTGCGCTCGAGCTCACGAATTTCTTCTTCGGGATTTGCGAATCCCCGTTGTTCAATTTCTGCCATATTATAAAGTATAGTATACTTACTCCATGGAAACAACGAGTCCCGTTAGAGATAACACTTATCTCTACTCGGGTCGAGTACGATGACTATTTACAGAATTCACTATTCTTACTAATTCAGCAATAAATCTCTAACGGGATGAATCAATCATCGAAAAATCAACTTTTTGCCATTCTCGTCATTTTTGTATTCGTTCTTGCCATATTTTTCCGCTTCTACCGGATAACGGAAATCCCTCTTGGGCTTTACCCGGATGAAGCAATGAACGGCTCAAACGCCCTTGAGGCGATTGAAACCGGCGCATTCAAACTGTTTTATCCCGAAAATAACGGCCGCGAAGGGCTTTTCATTAATATACAAGCCATCTCGGTCTGGTATTTCGGAAACACGCCGTGGGCGTTGCGGGGGGTGAGTGCTTTTTTTGGGACGCTCACGGTACTCGGGGTATTTCTTCTTGCAAAAGAACTATTTCGAAAAAATTCTCAATTTCCAGTTACCAATTTCCAATCAAGTTCCAATGGTTCAACTGCCAAACGTTTAGAAATTGGGGAATTGAAACATTCATTGAAAATTGAAAATTGGGGAATTGAAAATTATAAACTGATTCCCCTTCTTTCCTCATTTTTAGTCGCCACAAGCTTCTGGCACATCAATTTCTCCCGCATTGGGTTTCGAGCAATTCTCGTCCCGTTTTTGTCCGCATTCGGCATGTATTTTTTGCTCAAGGGGTTTCGCAGGGAAACCATTCTTGATTTTGTATGGGCAGGCATCTTTATCGGGCTTGGATTTCACACCTATATTGCCTTCAGAACGATGCCCCTCGTGATCGCTCTTCCGATTCTCTGGTACGGGTGGAAATGGTTTAGAGCGAGGAATACAGAATTGGGAATAAAGAATTACAAACAAGAAGAAAACCGCAATTCACAATTCGCAATTCGCAATTCGAAGTATTGCGTTCCCTGCGCGGTTGTTCTTTTTCTTTTCATGACATTCGTTGTCGCGCTCCCGATCGGATACTACTTTCTGAATCATCCGGAAGATTTTATGGGCCGCACCGGACAGGTTTCTGTTTTTGCAGCGGACTCCCCGGCGTATGAGTTTGTAAAATCAAATGCCGCAACGATCGGCATGTTTTTTATCCGGGGCGACTGCAATGCGCGCCATAACCTTCCTTGCAGGCCGGAACTTAACCCAATTGCGGGATTTTTCTTTGCAATCGGAATTCTCTCGTCTCTCGGGGTTTTATGGAAAACACGCCTTCGATCATTCCCTCATCTTATGCTCCTCTGGTGGGCCGCGGTCATGACGCTTCCGGCAGCGCTTACCAAAGAAGGCCTTCCACATGCACTTCGCGCAATCGGCATGATCCCGCCGGTATTTATTCTTGCGGGCTACGGCGGATATGCATTTGCATGTTTTGTCCTCGGACTCCTTGAAAAAGCGCGCACGAAATTTCCCGAGGTCGAAAACCAAATCATGCGAATCTCGCGCGAATTTTCCCTCTTGTTTTTATTGGTCCCGCTGTTTATTCCTGTTATGACGTACGAAGAGTACTTCCTTCGCTGGATCTCAAAACCAGACACTTACTTTGCATTCGCAACCGACTTATATCATATCGGCCTCTATCTTGACTCGCTGCCGAATGAAACGAAAAAATACGTGATTGTGAACATGTCGGGAGTCGAAGTCCGCGGGATCCCAATGCCTGCCCAAACCGTTATGTATACGACCGACACATTCACAGAAGCGAAACGTCGCGAACGAAATACCACATATCTTTTGCCGGACGAAATTGATTCTATTCAGAAGAGTGCCGAACGAATTGTCATTGTGCCCCTGAACGGAAACGATAACGGACTTCGGGAGCGTATAGACAAAAAATTCCCTGACTTCAGGAAATCCGCGCCCGGCGATTTCGTCGTATATCAAAATTACTGACTCCAGAATTTCTCTGCCAATACGAATTTTTCCCGCATGAATTTTTCCATGAGTAAACCCCGCACCACAGGATTACGCCCCTGGTTTTCGGATGCGGAGTAAATACCGATAAATCACGATCGTGAGCTATTGGTATTAACCCGGCTGCATAAATATAAAAGCGTTTCGCGCCGGCTGAATATTGAATATAAAATGTATCGAGGCGGGCTCCACGGGGGAACCCGCCTCTTGTTGCTTCTGCGCCGCATACTGCTGCCCTGCGGCTGGGGCTGTCCCGAGTCACGGGACTGTTTCATCGCCTTATCCTCGGTGAGGCGACTCATTCACCTGTCCGTCCGATCCTGACCTCGGCCTTGGCCTTCCCGCTGTCAGGCTAGGCCGTCGTGGACCCACCGTGGTGCGTCTTCTCCGCCATCGTGAACTGCGGTCGGTCACGGGTGCCGTGCATGGGATGACCTCCTGTCCGCCGATGTCCCTGCCTTGAGGCGCGGTATCGTGACTCCGCTCGAGGATATCATGGCGGCTTGAGTCCGAGCTCAAGCGGGCATGATCCCTAGACGGAACGTCGAACGACCCGGGCCGGTCCGCTACCGTACACCCTCCGTATTGCCTTCGGGCTCCTTATGTGCACAAGGAAAGCCCTGCATCTGCCTCTTACGTCCCTGATCCCCCTTTCCGGCAGAAGGTTCTTCGAACAAATGATCTTAAAAAAGAGAATATCAGATACAGTGAAGCTCCGCCAACGGAGTTGGCGGCATCTCCCTCTTCGGTGCGGAGCGAAATCCCGCACCGAAAGCCCTCGGCTTGGCACCTCCATCCCCAAGCTGGAGCTTGGAGCTTTCCGGTGCGGGGTAAAAAACGCAAGATCATTTTCCACAAGGACAACACATATGTGTACGCACACATGGCCCAAATGTACAAAAAGCGAATGTTAACATTTCACCTACGATCGTGTAAGAAATGTTAACATCATAAACGTGCCACTGATACTTCCTGAAATCATAAAGATGTAAACGACCCTATAATTTATGGAGGTTGAACCTCCATAAATTATAGACAAAAATTGTAAACGATAAAGGAGCGGACTCTGGCGAGCACCGCTCCTTTGGTTTGTGACCGAGCTCAGCTCGGTTGGGATGTTCCCCACCTCGAGAGATGGGGTAATCCCGGTGAACCCCGTTAGAGGCAAGCCGCCGTAGGCGTCTGCCGCGCCATGGGCGCGGGCCTCTAACGGGGTGAACTGCTAGATCCAGTGGGGGTAGCGGGATGCGTCGTCCTCCCCCTCCTTGTCTCGTCGCCTTCTCAACCACCAGCCGACATAAGCGACGAACAAGATTGGACCAAGGACGATGATCCCGAACACCGTCCGGAAAACCGTGTCCCACGACGCGTCTGTCATGACGTCTCCTCCCTGAACCACCATGTGGTTCCATCATTGGTCACAGAGTCGAACCGTAAACCCTGAACCTCTGCCGCACGACAAGCGATCTCGCGCGCGATGTGCTCGCCGAATCGGACACACTCGATCCGATCCTCCGGTGACAACCTGAGATCGAGTTTCCTCTCATCGTCTTCGCCAGGAGGGCGAACGACGACTTCGGGCGTTCGACCCCGAATGTGCTTCACCCGGATGACCGAACGAAGCACTGGGTCGGACAGCATGGTCCGCAGTGTTCCTGTCATCGTCTCCCCCTCAGTGATGTGGTATAATTACATTTGGAACTTAACAAGCATTATACCTCAAAAAATGGAAAAAGTCAATTCGCTCGTAAACGCAAAGGCCATACTCATTCTCGGGGTCATGTTCGTCCTCATGATTACTTCGATCCGGAATGATTCGGCAACCATGGACGAACTTGCGCATATTCCCGCCGCATTCGGATATGTGACGCAATTTGATTACCGCCTGAATCCCGAGCACCCGCCGCTTTTGAAAGTTCTTTCCGGAATTTCAGGTGCGCTTGGTGCAAAACCCTATTTTCCCACAAACACAAAATACTGGCAGGAATATGTAAACGGCCAATGGGACCAAGGATGGGCGTTTTTATATAATGCCGGGAATAACGCAGATAGAATTATTTTCTGGTCGCGGATTCCGACAATTCTTTTATCAATACTTTTCGGATGGCTTATATTTCTTGAAACAAAACGCTGGTTCGGGAAAACCGCGGCAATATTTGCACTCACACTATTTGCATTCTCCCCGACCGTACTCGCTCATTCAAGATACGTCACAACCGACATTGCGGCGGCGTTCGGATTTTTTATCGGGATTATTACATTCATCAGATTTCTTGAGACCCCGACGCGGAAAAAACTTATATTCGCGGGGGCTGTATTTGGCATTGCGGAGCTTTTGAAATTTTCTCTTGTTCTTTTAATCCCCATCTATGCCGCGCTTGTCATCGCATGGGTTATTGCGGTTCCGCATCTCCACGTCCACGAACGGATTCGCCTTTTTATTCGCCGCGCGGCCCAATCAATCATAATCGGCCTTATTGGTTTTGGAATTGTCTGGGCGTTTTACATTCCGTTTGTGTGGAACTATCCCATGGAACGGCAATACCGCGATGCCGAATTTGATCTTTCCTCATACGGCTTCCGGCCGGCGGTAAGTGCGGACCTTGCGCTCATCAAAAATAAATACACGCGACCATTAGGACAATATGTCTTGGGCGTTCTTATGGTAAACCAGCGCGCCGCAGGCGGGAATACGACCTATTATCTCGGAGAAGTATCTGCGGCTGGTGCCCGGAGCTATTTCCCGGTTCTTTATCTTCTGAAAGAACCGATCGCGCTCCATTTGCTGACGCTCATTGCAATTCTTTTTGCCCTAAAAAAGATAAATCACGGAACGCGCGGCACGCGGACCCGCGAAAAAATAGAACGCATGCGTCTTTGGATCTGGCAGCACTTCTTTGAATTTTCAGCACTCTTTTTTATTGCATTTTATTGGGCGGTATCAATCCAGTCGCCCCTTAATATCGGCGTACGCCACATTCTCCCGACGCTTCCTTTTGCCTACATGCTTGTTTCGCGGGGCGTTGTCGAGTGGCTTCGGGGCGAGCGCAAAGGAAACCCCCAAGATTGGCTTGATTGGCTTTGGGGACTTTACGAAACACATATCCGAAGCATCCCCAGATTCTTCTTTGTTTTTCTTTTGCTTCTTTGGATGATCGCTTCAACAATTGCGGTCTACCCCTATTTTCTTTCTTACTACAATTTTCTCGGAGGCGGGACAGAAAACGGCTACATGATTGCGGTTGATTCAAACTACGACTGGGGCCAGGACTTAAAACGCCTCACCGATTACGTAAACGAAAATCAAATTGACCATATTGCAATCGATTACTTCGGCGGCGGAAATCCCGCGTACTATCTCGGAGACCGCGCGGAACCGTGGTGGTCTGCGCGGGGTCCTGCGCACGGCTGGTTTGCGATCTCCGCCACATTCCTTCAAGGAGCTCACGGAAAAACTGCGCCCGGATTTATCCGGAAGCCGGAGGATTCCTACGAATGGCTCAAAGGATACGAACCGATTGCTCGGGCGGGAACTTCAATCTTTATCTACCGATTGCCGTAGCAAAAAGTTTAAAAGCGCTATTCCAACAAATTAACATACTCATACGATCGTATGAGTATGTTAATTTTTTGTTTTAAGATATTTTTATGAAAAACTGGTATTGACAATTTCTCTCGAAGACATATACTGAAAATCCGTTCCTTTTCGATATTGCCTTCCGTGCACTGGTGACGGACCGCCGCGGCTTTGCGTAGACCTCCCGGGAGCTCATGGGCTGGATTCAGTAGGCCCAGACTTCCGCCGCGGGCCCGGCGACTTCCGGTCTCCAGTGCACGGATTAAGATCTTCACCTTCCGCGTATGGGGATGTGCTTCGCATTACAAGCCCGACGGGCATACAACGGCGTGTATCGTGCTAAGTCGTTGTAGTGGTGCTTCAAGTGCATCTCCGCGCGGAAGCTTGCAGAACCCCCGCCACGCGCTTTTCGGCGCATTCCGGCGGGGTAACCTCCCACCGCGCTCCCGTATTCGTTCTCGGGAGGCGCGAGAAAGGTGCCGATTTTGATCCCTGGCACCGCCTCATAGGCCTCCGAGTTCATACCGGAGGCCTTCTACTTTATTATGGGCGAGGCTTGACTCATAAACGACGCTCTGATATAAAGGATTAACGCTGGGTGATGCCGCGATACGGTACGCGGCTGTTCCAGACAGGAGGCACTCCTCCCAGCACCGGGGTCCTCCATGATCTTTTTTGTATACAACTTCCGCGTGAGAGTGCTGGCCCGAAGGACGACAGTGGCCTCTGCCTTTTTCTGGTCGCCACCGCCCTGACTGACCCATCTAGCGCTCCCACGCGGGAGACAACTTTAACTGGGACTGCGATCCCAGCATTGACTACTCTGCGCTGATACAAACTCCGCGCCCACTGGGAACACATGGTCAGCCGCGATGCGGCGACACACCCGTCAATGGCGGGATCCCGGTTCGGAGCACACGCGGAGAACCGCCGTAACCCCTCCCAAAGAGGGCCAAGAGGTGGCGCGATGAACGGACCGAAGCCGTACGCCACAGATCAGGAACCCGTCAGGTTGTAACGGCGGCAGCAAGGCCTCGACCAGAACACCGGTCGAGGCCTCACTATTTTTCTAGAGCAGATGGGATTGACACAACATCCCACGCGCGGTATATAAGGCATAGCACCACTGCCGCAAAGAAGGAGGAAATCATGAAGTGTCCGTTCTGTGGACATCAGGAAGAATATGTAGTCGATTCACGCATGGGCAGAAATAGAGAATTCATTCGCAGACGGCGCGAGTGCTTCAAATGCCGCGGCCGCTACACGACATACGAATATATTGAAGATGTGATGCCACACGTGGTTAAGCGCGACGGCCGCCGTGAATCCTTCAATCGACAGAAACTCCGCGACTCGATTCTTAAGGCATGCGATAAGCGATCACTGGCAATCTCGGCTGCTGATGACATTGTTTCCGAGATTGAGACGCAACTTCATGAGCGGGGCGGAAAGGAAGTCAGCAGCGCGGAATTAGGCGAGACAACCATGGTGCATCTCCGAAAGATAGATGAAGTCGCTTATGTTCGCTTCCTATCCGTCTTCAAGCACTTCACAACTCCTGACGAGTTTGTGGCGCCGGTGAAAGAAATCGAAAAGAGAGACGCAAAACCCGCACCCCCCAAACAAGCCGCGAGGAGATAAAATCCCCACGGCATTTTTAACTCTAAAAATTCACCGAAACTTCATTTTTCTCCTCCCTGCAATTTATAAAACACTTTATTTCCGAACCGAAGGTCAATATACTCAAGGCGACCCCGTTTATCCCCTATCTCTTTTTCGAGAAACACGCGAAGTATCGAAATAACTTTTCCGAAATCGTCATCGCGGTCAAGATACAAAAGAAAACCATGGCGCGTTCGCACGCGGACCTCGCCAGGAAATTCTTTTGAAAATAAAAACGTTTCAACATCCTCCCCTGTTTTTTCGCCTAAAAGCAATACGAAAGAATCAAGTTTTTGAACGAACGCAGGATCGAACGCTTGCGACGGAATGTGGACTTCCTGTTCATCGGTTTCGACCGTCATAATAAGAGCTCCGGTAGAAACCGGCGCTTCTTCATATATAAACCCGGTTTTATCCATATAGCCGCATGTGCGGTTCATATCGCAAAAGACAGCCCATAGCCCGCGCTCGCGGGCGACAACCGAAACCATTGAAGGAAATTCTTTTTTAACCGTGATATCGTGAAGCCATGGGAAGTCCTTTTCAAGCGTCTTTTGGACGGCCCCCTCGTCAAACAAAAAATAAGAACTTTTGGGGAGAATGAACGCGAAACGGGCGTCAAGGGACTCGCGAACGCGCGCTTCGACGTCCGCATGCATTGTTTCGTCAAAGCCGAACACCAAAACCGTCTGAATCTGCCATCCCGGGTAGCGAAGCGCATAGACAGCGCCGCCCAGAAGAGCAGCCGCCAAAAAAAGTATCGCGAAGAAAAAAAACTTCGCCCTGAAAAACCTTCGTTTTCTCCACCGCTCCCGCGGCATATAAATCACTCGCGAGTCCATACACGTACTAGACAATAACTTTCCGGATAAGAGGGTTTATCCGCGTAATCACTTCATACGACGTTGTCTTGATTTTTTCCGCAATGTCGTCTGCGGTAATGCATTCCCCCTTTTGTGTTCCAATAATTACAACTTCATCCCGAATGCGCACATGGGGAATATCGGTGACATCAACCATGGTCATATCCATGGTAACGCGCCCCAAAACCCGCGCGCGCCTTCCATGAACCAAAACCTCGCCAATTGACGAAAGCCCCCGATCAAACCCATGCCAATACCCAACGGGAAGAATTGCGACTTTCGAATCGCGTCGCAAACGCTCGGTTCTATCGTAGCTCACGTACTCCCCTTTTTTTACGCGCTTTACCTCGCTTATGATCGTTTTCCATGTCAAAATGGGCTTCAAACGAACTCTTTTCTCCGGGTAATACCCGTAAAGCCCGATACCAAGGCGCGCCATGTCATACCGTGCGTTCGGAAAATTCACAATACCCTCGGTTTTATTGAAATGAACTATGCGCGGCCGGATTCCCGCTTTTTCAAATGCCTTGAGCATACGCTCAAACGAACGGATTTGCCCCCCTGAAAACCGTGCATCCGACGCCTCTGCAAGATGAGAATAGGCGCCATCGGGAATAAGGCGCGATGTTTTCAGGCGCCCGATGAGCTCGGGAATATCCTTTTCTTGGAATCCCTGCCGATGCATTCCCGTATCAAGCTTTATGTGAAATTGAGGGCGGGATGTGAGCCGAAGAAAATCTCGAAGGCCGTCAAAATTCGAAACAGTAACGACGATATTTCCTCGTCTGGCTTCGGAAAGGCGCTCGGGAAGCGTATAGCCAAGGACCAAAAGCGGATTTTTAATCCCTTCGTCGCGGAGCCGGAGCGCTTCGGTAATTGAATCAACGCCGAACCAAAGACGGGAATCCCGAATTGCGAATTTCGAATTGCGAATATGATTTCCTTTCCGCAATTCCTTATTCCCTATTCGGGATTCGAGTAACTTCGCTATTTGCGTGAGTCCATGACCATACGCGTTTGATTTAACCATCGCCATCATTCTCGCCCCTCGAGCGCGGTCGCGAAAATACTCGAAATTCGAAAATAGAGATCGGGTGTCGATCTCTATCCATGTGCGAACCCAATCCTGGAGATGACTGTTTGACATCACGATGTTATATCACTTCGTTTGTTCGAATTGTTCGATCGCCCCTCGGCAGGATCGGGACTTGTTTAAAACTTTACGATTTGAACGATTTGAACATCTCGAACGCTTTTAACTGATTCTATCAATTCCCCCCATAAACGGACGGAGCACTTTCGGAACAGTAACCGAACCGTCTTCTTCCTGATAGTTTTCGAGGATTGCGATAATCGCGCGGGATGTTGCAAGCGCAGTCCCATTTAACGTATGCACAAACTCATTATCTCCGTTTTTCGTCCGGTAGCGTATATTTAAATTCCGTGCCTGATAATCGGTTGTATTTGATGTTGACGTCACCTCTCCCCAATCCCCTCGTCCGGGCATCCACGCTTCAAGGTCATACTTCTTTGCGGCTTGCGCGCCAAGATCTCCGGTGCACATTTCAATAACGCGGTACGGCACTCCAAGGCCCTGCCAGAGCTCTTCCTCTGCGGCGAGTAATTCTTTATGCACGCGGTCTGATTCTTCGGGACGCGCGTAGATAAACATTTCCACTTTTGTAAATTGATGCAGGCGATAGAGCCCCTTTGAGTATTTGCCGTAGCTTCCCGCCTCTCTCCTAAAACAATGAGAATAACCCGCAAGGCGCTCCGGAAGATTTTTTTCCTCGAGAATTCGATCGGCATGAATTCCGGCAAGGGTCACCTCGGAGGTTGCAATAAGACCAAGGTCAGTATCTTCGATTTCAAATGTTTGGGCTTCGGGCCCCTCGGGAAGGTACCCGGTACCTAAATAAAACCGTTTCCGCGCAAGATCAGGGGTATACAGAAGCGTAAACCCTTTTGACGAAAGAAACTGAAGCGCGTACTGGATAAGCGCAAACTCGAGAAGCACTCCTGCGCCCTTCAAATAATAAAATCCCGAACCGCTTACCTTTGCGGCGGTTTCAAAATCAATAATGCCGAGGTCTTCTCCGAGCACCACATGGTCTTTCGGGGCAAATGAAAACGAGCGTTTCTCCCCCACTTCGCGAAGAACCACGTTATCGGCTTCGCCTTCACCCACCGGAACATCGTCTAAAGGAATATTCGGTAAGCGGCGCATAAGCTCGTGAAATTCCTCTTCTGCGGCAGCCGCGCGCCGTTCGGCGCCAATAAGCGCTTCTTTCAACGCTTTTGATTCTTCGATTTTTTTCGCGCGCCCGTCTCCCGCGAGTTTCGCGATCTCGTCGGAAAGCGAATTTTGCTTTGCGCGAACGGCATCTCGCTCGGAAATCGCAGCGCGGCGCTTCTCGTCGGACGCGAGCAAAAAATCAACGTCAAAATGCATGCCGCGTTTTTTCACGGCCTCTTTTACCTTGTCAGGATGATCGCGGACGAAATTAATGTCGAGCATGGGAATCGAAGATAGAATTTATTTCTTTTCTTCTTTTTCTTGAACCGAAAAACTTTCCATCCAGGGAACACGAGCAAAAAGCTGGAAATCCTTTTTTAATTGCTCAACTGTATCTCCCGGACGCAAAGGGGTCCCACTCATCGCCGTACGTATTCGTCCGTCATATTCTGCAATTTTCTCTTGGCGCGCCATTTTCATGGCCTCAGGTAGGGCGCCGAAGAACTTTTTTGCCATTTCTGCTTTTTTGGCTTGCGGATCCTCTGCGGGACTTTCCGAAATTCCGGCCTTTTTTTCCAATTCTCTTAGCCTTGCCGCATCATCGGCTTGTCGTCTTGCGATCCTATCTTCCTTTTCCTGTAAACGGGAAATTCTTGACGCTTCTATTACTGATAACATACCTTCTGAAATCCGATTCACAAGTTCAGAAAAAATCCGATAGGAGTCAGGGGATGAAAAACGAAATTGAACTTCGATTAAATTCTGTTCACCTCGTGCAAATCGTGTCTCATTTTCTTCGCGCGCCTTTCGCACTTCTGCGTGCATTTTCTGCAAAAGCGTTTTCTCTTCTTCAGAAAGATCAACACCGCGCAAGGGACCTTCATCGCGGATATAGCGAATAATATCCTCAGTTACCACTTTTTGGATATTTTGAATATCTTCGGGACTGAATTTTTCAAAAACGGAACCCTCTTTTGCCGAACCTTCTTGTTTTGATTTATCTAGTGATTCGTTCATGTTTTTGGTCTTAACGTCGGGAATAATACAACTTCTCTAATGTTTTTTACATTTGCGAGGAGCATAACCAGGCGGTCAATGCCGATGCCAAGGCCCGCGGCAGGCGGCATGCCGTATTCCAATGCCTCGATATAATCCTCGTCAATCCTGTGCGCTTCCTCTTCCCCCGTGCCTCTCATTTTTTCTTGGGCCGCAAAGCGGTTTTTCTGGTCAATCGGGTCGTTTAATTCGGAATAGCCGTTTGCAATCTCAACGCCGCCTGCAACAAGCTGGAACCGGCGAACCTTGTCTGTTTCTCCGGGAAGCTTTTTTGCAAGAGGCGAAATGTCAAAGGGATGGTTCGTCACAAAGACCGGCTGAATGAGCTTTGGCCGCGCGATTTTCTTAAAAATTTCATCGGCGATTTTCCCCTTTGATTCGTGGGGCGCTGAATCAATGCCGAGTTGGCGCGCGCGCAAATGAATCCCTTCCCGCGACTCTTTGTCAAAATCCGTGATAAGCGCGTGCTTTTTCAAAAGATCATTGAAAGGAACGCGAGGGAACGGTTTTTTGAAACTGATTTTGATTCCATCGTACGAGACCTCGGCTTTTTTCCCCATGATTGATCGAACAAGCGCCACCATCATATCCTCCACAAACGCCATCATACCCTCTTCATTCCAGTATGCCGCGTAACACTCAAGCATGGTAAATTCGGGGTTATGCGTCACGTCAATTCCTTCATTCCGGAAATCTTTTCCAATTTCGTATACGCGCTCAAATCCGCCGACCAAAAGGCGCTTAAGATATAATTCAGGCGCAATCCGAAGGTAAAAATCAACGTCAAGGGCATTATGGTGCGTATGGAATGGTTTTGCGAGGGCGCCTCCAGGAATCGGATGAAACATCGGCGTTTCAACCTCCGCAAATCCCGCCTTATCAAAATAGGCGCGAAGTGTGGAAATGACCTTTGAGCGAACCAAAAATCGTTCCCGTACTCCTTCGTTCACCAAAAGATCGAGATAGCGTTTGCGGAACCGCTCCTCAACGTCCTGGAGCCCATGCCACTTTTCCGGCAAAGGGAGAAGCGATTTTGCAAGCATGCGCCATGCGTACACCTCAATTGTCGGCTCCCCTTTTTTCGTCTTAAATGCTTTTCCGGCAACTTCGAGAAAATCGCCGATATCAACCGTGTCGGAAAACCGGTCGTATGCCTCCTCTAAAACGTCTTTTTTGAATAAAATCTGAATGGAGCCGGATCCATCGCGGATATCAGCAAATGTTGCGCCGCCGTGCCCCCGAAGCGCCATAATGCGGCCGACAACCGTATTTGTTTTGCGGCCTTTCATGAACGCCGGAAACTTCTTCAAAATATCCACGATTAAATGCGTCCGGACTGTATCCGCCGGATACCCTTCAATTCCCCTATGTTGCAGCTCACTCAACTTTTTTATCCGCTCACTGCGGATATCGTCTAACGGCATGGTATACACGTGATTTATAGGCAAAAATCTAATGCGTTGTGTACACTTTTGAGACAATAGGAGGCGCGGGTTGCTCGGTCTTCCGGCGGATGCCAGAAGAAACCGCGTCTCCTCCTTAGCGAGGCAGCCGTCCCTAGTCCAGCAAAGCTGGCCGGGATGCCGGCCCGAAGGGCCTAGGCACTGGAGCGGCCGAGACGGGTCGAAAAAGTGTAAACGATTTACGAATCCTACAACTATTAACATCTGTATCATAACGAAAAAGCGGCGATTTTTCCAGCGCCGCCTCATATACAATCACATACAATACAGAATGTAATGAATACTATGCAATCCCACGGATAGTATAAGAAAACATCCCGCCCGGCGTTTTTATTTCAACTGTTTCCCCGGCTTTCTTCCCGAGAAACGCCTTTCCGAGCGGCGATTCGTTCGAAATTTTCCCTGTTTTCGGGTCAGCTTCTTCGGACCCAACAATGGTATAGGATTCCTCGCCTGTATCAGAACGGACCGAAACTGTCGATCCGATCTGGACAGTATCCGATCGGACGTCTTTTTTTATTATGACGGCATTGCGGACAATTTCCTCAAGCTCCGCAATCCGGGATTCATTCAACGACTGCTCCTCTTTTGCCTCCTGGTATTCGGCGTTCTCGGAAAGATCGCCGAGGGATTTTGCATGCTCAAGCCGCGCCGCAATCTCGTGGCGTTTTGTTATTTTCAGCTCTTCGAGCTCCTGTTTTAGCCGTTCAAGCCCTTCTTCTGAAAAATATTCGGACATAAAAACTCTTTCAAAAGTAAAAAATGAAGCTCCACGGGCAAGCCCGTGGTTATCCTTTTGATACGGTCAATCCTGAAGGATTGCCCGTGGAGCGGAATCCCGCTCCAGAAGACCCCATTCATCCACGGGTAAACCCATGGTCTTCTGGGGCGTGGATAAATTGAAATTAAGTGTACTCCCGGAGAAAAAACCTGTCAATTGTTAATTTCCTCCCGAGACCACCCGATGCCTATTCCATCCGGTTCGCAAAGTACCACTCGAGAATATCATGAGCAATCGGGACAACCGACGTAACCCCGCTCCCCGCGTTTTCAATCATGACCGTAATCTGGACCCGTGGGTCATCAACCGGCGCAAACGCGGTTACCCATGCGTGGGGCGCGCCTTTCCCCCCGATCTGCGCGGTCCCGGTCTTTGCCGCAACGGGATACGCCAAATCAGCAAGACGCGTTACCGTGCCGGATACGACGCCTTGACGCATCCCCTTTTTCACCTCTCGAAGATTTTCCTCGGGAATCAAGTGGTCACGGATCGCGGTCGGCTTTTGCTCGCGCGCTACCTGTCCGTCAGAACTTTTTGCGCTTTTCAGAATATACGGCCGCCAGAGCGTTCCGCCGTTTGCAATCGCAGAAGTCATCGAAGCAATCTGGAGCGGCGTCACTTTCACTCCGCCCTGGCCAATGGACACGTTGTACGTATCGCCGACGCGCCATATCGGATTATCCGGCTCCGCGGTTTTCTTCCATTCGGGATTCGGATAGAGTCCTTTCTTTTCTCCGTAAAGGTCAATCCCGAGCGTATCGCCAAATCCGAATGCGCGCGCATAGCGCTCCAGACGCTCAATACCAAGCCCGGGCGAACCCTCGTATCCGCCGCCAATGATGTAGAAATAGACGTTTGCCGACCACGCGATCGCGTCGTAAAAATTAATCCATCCGTGCGCCCGCCAGTCGACAAACCGCGTTGACTCTCCCGGCTTATACGGATTTGGAATTTCAATGTAGCCCGGGTCGTAAATTTTTTTATACGTATCGGCGACTACTCCTTCGGTAAGAGCCGCGGACGCATACATCGGCTTCACGGTTGATCCCGGAGCATATTCCCCCGAAATCGGACGATTTACCAAGGGATGCAAAGGATTTTTGGTAATCACCTCATATTCTTTTGATGAAAGCGAACCGGAAAAAAGATTTGCGTCAAACGAGGGATAGCTCATAAGCGCAAGCACTTCGCCCGTACGGGGGTCAAGAATCGTGACACTCCCCGCTTTTTTGCCTTCGATATACGAGGAAAAAACGCGATATGCGGTTTCCTGCAATTTTTTATCAAGCGTCAGGTCAAGCGACGCGCCCGAGGACGGCTCCTCAATGAGCTTATACTGCGTCTCAACGCCGCGGACGTCGGTTTCCACAATTTTTTTCCCTTTAGCACCGCGCAGTAACTCGTCATAATACGCTTCTACGCCGCTTTTCCCGATGAAATCGTCGGTGGACACGGCGGGTCGGGCGGCGAGGTCTTCTTCCGACGGTCTCCCGAGGTATCCTATCACGTGCGCGGCGGCATAGGGGTCCGCATACACGCGCCGAAAATTTTCGAAAACTTCGATCCCGGGAATCGCATGAAGCGAATACGCAACCTGAAGAAATTTTTCAGGGGGAATATCCTGAATGATCGTGAGCGAATCGGGAAGTTCTTCTCTACGTCCGTCCGCCGGAAACCCAATATCGGTAAAATAATCATCGGGTTTCTCGAGGATGCGCCCGAGCTCTTGCCGAAGCGCCTCAATGTCACCGTGATGGCTGAGAAATGTTTCTTTGTCCAAACGAACGCCGAACGACGGCTCATTTGCGACAAACGGCTCGCCGTACCGGTCAGCAATAATTCCCCGCGGCGGGAAAAGCGACCGGGTAAGAAATCTGTTCTCCTGGGACTTTGCAAGATACGCCTCGCCCCGCTCAATCTGAAGAACTCCCGCGCGATACGTGAGATAGGCCATGCCGCCCATGAGAATAGCGAGAAAGAAAAACGCATATATTTTTTCAATCGGCCTCTCGAGGCGGCCCTCCGGCATATAGTCAGACCGGAGCATGCTTACGGAATCGAACAATACTTCGTCCGGATCAAATGCGGATTCGCGTTTTTTTGCCCAACGAAACATCATACGGCATTAAAAATGGTTCTTGCGGAGCGCGGCCTGTACCCCAAAAGATATTACGGAAAATAAAATCGCCGCAAAAACCGCTGACATAACCGCAAATACAAATCCAGAAAGTGAAACCGTAAACGGCATACGCGTAAGGAATGAAAGCAATGCGGCTGCACCAGCGGTAAGCGCGGGCGCAAGAATAAGCACTGCCGCGCCCCACACCGGAACAAGGAACTTCTTTTTTGATTCAGCTATGTTCCCCTCGACGAGAAACGCGAGATACGCGTACGCGAAGAGTACCAGCGTATACGTTCCGAACGGGAGCGATGAAAGCGCATCAAGGAACACCCCCACAAAAATCGCAATGCCTCCACGCAGACGGAGTGATGCCGAAAGAAAGAGAAGCGACGACGCGAGGATCGTGAGCGGCGGAGCAAACGGAATGTCCGGCACCAAAAAGAAAA
>CAYHJX010000009.1:0-21255 GCA_964357005.1 uncultured Candidatus Saccharibacteria bacterium
CGCTCGAACTTATCAAAAAACTTGGGTCGCGTTATGTGATGGTAGACGCGGCGACGGAGCGAGAGTTGAACGACGTGGCAGAGAGCGACAAGCAAGGGTTCCGTCAGGAACTTGGAGTGGTTGAAGACGGGCTCGCCGGACTGATTAGAGGAGCGTACGAGACGCTCGGACTCGTTTCATTTTTTACCACCGGAGAGGACGAAACGCGGGCATGGATCATTCCCCGAGGATCACAAGCGCCCCGCGCAGGACGCGCAATCCACTCGGATTTCGAGGAAAAATTCATCCGTGCGGATGTTATTCATTGGGATACACTTCTTGAGACGGGATCATGGTCAGCCGCGCGGGACCTCGGAGTTCTCCGGACCGAAGGAAAAGAATATGTGATAAAAGACGGGGATGTAATAGAGTTCAAGATTTGACAGAGGGAAAGAAACCAATGCCGCGTAATAAAACCCATATGCATGAAGAAAAAAGACCCGTGGAGGGTCTTTTTTCTTCATATATTCTTCATCAGTGTTTCTCTATCATACGGACAGTAATATACGTTAAAGGTCGGCAGTATTATCATCGAATCCCCCCGTTGGGCATTCTCATAGATCATCTCCTTTCCATGAAATTAATGTCCTACACGCGAACTGCGACATGGAGGATATCGCATGAACGGTCTCCTCCGCTCATCCGATTCGCGTAAAAACTTATCACTCAATCAGTAAGGACTCGCATATATAATCAGCCGACACAACGTCGGAGATATGAAATGAGTATCGCCAACGCGTACTCATCCGCATCAAGGCATAGAAAAAGCGCTCCCCTCGACCGGACGCGCTTTTTCGCTTCACGTGTTACTATTCGTATCGCAATGCATCAATGGGATTTAATTCTGCGGCGCGGCGCGCCGGATAGTAGCCAAAAAGTATCCCTATTGCCGCTGACACGCCGAACGCAAGAAATACCGAGGATGCGGAAACTTCGGTCAAAATAATATCAAAATAGGTTGCGGCATATGACTCACCGAGGCCGAGTATAATGCCGAATATCCCTCCGACAAGCGTAAGGAACACGGCTTCTGAAAGAAATTGAAGATTGATATCGCGACGTTTTGCGCCGACTGCTTTTCGGAGACCGATTTCTTTTGTTCGTTCTGTTACGGTTGTAAGCATCATATTCATAATGCCGATTCCGCCGACCAGAAGCGATATTCCAGCAACAGCGCCGAGAAGAATCGTAAACGTCTCCGTGATGGCTGATGCTGCCGAAATAATATCGGTTTGATTAATAGTGCTAAAATCAGCAAGCCCGGGATCTGAAATTTTATGGCGACGCAATAGTAACGCAATGATATCCTCCTGGATCGCCATCGTTGATTCGGTGTCTTTTGCCGCAACACTAATGAGGGTCACATAGGTGTCCCCGGACAAATATCGCTGCGCCGTAGAAAGCGGTATGAGAACAAATTCATCCGGATTTGAAAATCCGGTTCCGCCTTTTTGTTTTGTAATTCCGATAATCCGGAAATCGGTATTTTTAATGCGCACGGTCTGACCAATGGGGCTTGTATCTGCCCCGAAAAGATCATTGCGCACTGTTGGCCCGATAACGGCGACTTTGGAGGCCCTGCGCATATCCTGATCGGTGATAAACGAGCCCACGGAAACATCAAAATTACGAACCGCGGGATATGAAGGAGTAACGCCAACAACCTGCGTATTGGTGTTTTTGCCGCTTGCCGCAACCTGATACCGGGCAGTAACTTCCGGCGCAACGCCGATAGTGGAACCAATTTCTTTTTCAATTGCTTCCGAATCGGAAAGCGTGAGGGTTTTTGCAGACCCCCGTCCTCCGCTCAAGGCGACCCCCGGTCCTTGCTGGGCGCCGGAGACAACAATCACCAAATTCGATCCGATTGACTTAATGCTGTCCTGGATGGAACTCTCCGCCCCCTTCCCGATTGAAATCATGGCAATGACAGAGCTGATTCCTATGACAATGCCAAGAACTGTGAGGCCGGATCTCACTTTATTTGCTGAAAGCGCCGCATACGTTTCCTCAAAAAGATCGATTGGATTCATACAAAAAATTATATTCGGCTATCTTTTCGTTTTCACATCGTCGATAATGCGGCCGTCCTTTATATGGATAATCCGGCGGGCGTTTTCTGCAACATCTCGCTCGTGCGTGATAAGAATGATGGTCCTCCCTTCATCGGCGTTCAAGCGGCGGAATGTGCCAAGGACGATTTCTCCTGTTTTTGAATCAAGGTTCCCCGTTGGCTCGTCAGCAAGAATGAGCGCCGGGTCATTGACAAGCGCGCGCGCAATCGCAACGCGCTGAATCTGCCCTCCGGAAAGCTGGTTTGAACGATGATGGAAATGTTCTTCGCCAAGCCCAGCTCCAGTAAGCGCGGTGCGCGCCCGCGCCTCCCGCTCGCCGTGCGAAACACCGGCATAGACAAGCGGCAGCATCACATTTCGCAACACAGTCGCGCGGGGAAGAAGATTGAACGACTGGAATACAAACCCGATTTTTTTCTTCCTGATATCCGCGAGTTCATTATCGCTCAATGCCGACACGTCTTTCCCGTCAAGAATATATGATCCGCTCGTTGGCGTATCAAGACATCCCAGAATATGCATCAGGGTCGACTTTCCAGACCCAGACGGCCCCATAATTGCAACAAACTCACCATCCTCAATCGAAAACGTAACCCCCCGAAGCGCTTGAAAGCTGACGTCTCCCGATAGATATGTTTTCGTGACATCCCGAACGTCTATCATGAAAATTTTTATCGAAGCATGCGAAACGTCCCCCTGCTTGATCCGCCCGGCACGCCGAGAATACTAGGCGGCTGTGACGACGAACCAGCCGATGAATTCGTACTGCGGACGACTACCCGATCGCCTTCGGAAATACCTGAAAGAATTTCGGTCGTCGTATCATTTGAAATTCCGATTTGAACGGGAATGCGCCGCGGCGTGCCGCCGATAACGATTTCCTGCCCGTTCACCGTTCTCCATGAGTTCGCATCAAAAATTTCAACATATGCTTCATTATTCTCCATCTTCACCGCGCTATTCGGAACAGCCAATGCGTCGTATCTCACATCAGTCGTGATTGAAGCGCTCACGCTCATTCCGGACCGTATCCGCTCATCCTGGGTCTCAAACGCGATTTTTACCCCGTACGTGACAACCCCCTGAGTCACGGTCCCGACCGTATCAACCTCAACTATTTCTCCGGTAATTTCAAGATCTTCAACTGCATCAAAAGAAAGAACAGCTGCTTGCCCAACCACAACGCGCGCCGCATCTATCTCATTAAAAGAAATTTCGGCAATTTGTTTTTTTGTGATCATTGTCGCGATAACTGCGTTCGGAACCACCGAATCAGATTTTTTTACGTTCACTCGCGCAAGAGTGCCGTCAAACGGAGCGCGAATCGAATAGTCCCGAAGCTTTTGCTCTGCGTCAATAAGGGCGTTTTGCCTCTGCTTTACGGTAAGGCGCGCTGATTCAATATCGAGCTCGTCAGCTCCGGCTTTCAGTTTTGCAAGGGACTCGGTCCGCTCCGCTATGAGGCGATCCGCGCTTACAACCGCATCTCGCGCGCTTGCAATAGAATTTTGAGCAGACAGAAGTGAAAGAAGGGCGGCATTTGTAGTCCCTGTATACGTAGTAAGGCTTTTCAAATGCGTTGTAGAAAGAGATGCAACGGGAATACCCTCTTTTGCAAACTCATCTTGATAGAGCTGAATCAGATTATTTCCGCTCTTCACGGCATCTGCCATCTTTTTTGCCGTTTCGTATGTCTCATCCAAAATACGCTCGGTTGTTGCGGCGTCAGAAAAACGGCTTGTCGATTTATAGTGAAGAAAATTCGCATCATATGCCGCGCGGGCACTCTGGTATTTTTGATACAAATCTTCTTTAAATTGCGGCGCTCCCGAATTATATTGCTTCGCGGCATCCGTATAGTAATCGACATTAAACTGTCCTGTGCCGCCGAGTGCAGCATCATCCGTATAGAAGATACTCTCAAGCCCCGATATGACAGCCGGCAAATCAAGAAACGCGTTTGAAACGGTCGTAAAACCGTCATCATACGCCTTGAGAAGCGCATCTTCGGCGCTTCGCTTTGCATCGTTTGCCTGTGCAAGCGCATTTTCGGCCTGAATGAACGACAGGGTGTCTGCCGGCTTCAAAAGCTTTTCCAGGGAGAGTTTGGCGCTCTCAAGGTTTACTTCTGCGTCCCGAACCGCTTTTTGCGCATCGGCTGAATCCAACACAACAATAAGATCGCCCGCGCGCAAATCGCGCCCTGCGCTTGCCGGCACAGATACGACATCTCCTGAGATTTTTGATTTAAGATCGATCTGGGCAGATGCATATATCTGCCCGCTTCCCGTAACAGTCGCGATAACTGTTTCCCTCCCTACTGCACCAAGGATATAGCGCACTTCATCGCTTGTGCTGAATAGTGAAGAAAAAATCCAATATCCGCCCACAAGAAGCCCGACCCCGATAAGTAAGCTCCATACTGTATGGAGGGAAACGAATGTTCGTATATATCGGAGAACGTGTAAAAAAGATGTCATAACAAAAGTACCTTACACATATGCAAAAAGCGTATCACAAAATCATATTATCAGAAACTGGCGCTATACAAAAAATAACGCGCTTCCCATCTACCGTAAAGCATTACTCATGCGCTACAACCAAATAAACGTATGTATGCAATTTTTGTGACCCGCATCTCTAGAATCCATCCGCAATCAGAGCGCGCGGCGGCGGAGCAAAACGGCGTTTATGGAAACGATGACGGTCGAAAGCGACATGAATACGGCGGCAACTGCGGGCTCAAGAATGATTCCCTTGAATGCAAGAACTCCTGCGGCAAGCGGAAGCGCCGCAAGATTATATGCCGTTGCCCAAAAAAGGTTTTGAATCATCTTTGAATACGTGAGTTTGGAAAGGCGGATGATCTTTGGAATATCCCGCGGATCGCTTTTTACAAGAATAATTCCCGCGGATTCGATCGCAACATTTGTCCCCGCGCCAATCGCAATTCCGAGATCCGCCTGCGTAAGCGCGGGCGCATCATTTACGCCGTCCCCTACCATGGCAACGCGTTCGCCAACGGACTGCAATTCCTGTACTTTATTTGCTTTCTCGCCCGGAAGGACTTCAGCAAAATACTGATCAAGTCCGAGCTCTTTTGCGACCCAGGACGCAACATCCTTTGAGTCGCCGGTCATCATTGCGACTTTTATCCCTTCTTTTTTGAGGTAGGAGATTGCTTCGCGGGATTCGGGGCGGATCACGTCCGCAAGCGCAATGCTTCCGGCAAGCGTACTCTCCCGGATAACATGGATGACGGTCTTACCTTCCCACGAAAGCTCCCGTATCCGCACAGCGATGTCTTGAGGAAAGGAAGCGCTTGCGTCTCGCGCAAGCGAGTCATTCCCCACAGAAATCTTTTGTCCGCCAATTTCACCTTGCGCCCCTTTTCCCGGCACCCGCTCGAAATTCAAAACCTCTGCAAGACGAATCCCCTTTTTCTTTGCATCCTCTACGAGAGCATGCGCAAGAGGATGTTCAGAACGGCTGTTTACTGACGCCGCCAAGCGAAGAAGTGATTCTTCGGTTTCACCCGGCGCCGGAACCACCGCATATACCCCGAACTTTCCTTCGGTGAGCGTCCCGGTCTTATCAAAAAGAACTGTTGTTATGTTTCGCGCGGCTTCAAGCGCGAGGCGCTTGCGGACCAAAAGGCCGTTTCGCGCGGCCATGGTTGTTGAAATGGAGGCAACCAGGGGAATCGCAAGGCCAAGCGCATGCGGGCAGGCAATAACCAAAACCGCAACCAACCGTTCAACTGCGACGGATGCCCCAGCGCCCATAAAAAACCAGGTAAGAAACGTCACGCTCCCGGCGACAACCGCAATAATGGTAAGATAAAACGCTGCGCGGTCAGAAAGCATCTGGAGGCGCGATTTTGACGCTTCGGCGTCTCGCACAAGGCGCATGACGCCCGCAAGAAACGTTTGCTCTCCAATCTTTGTCACTTCAACGGTAAGCCCTCCATCGCCGTTTATGGATCCTGCAATTACTTCTTCGCCAATCCCTTTCCCAACTGGCCTTGATTCTCCTGTAATAATGGATTCATCAATATCCGATCGGCCTTCGACGATCTTCCCGTCTGCGGGGATTTTTGCGCCGGGACGGATAAGAAGCATATCGCCTGTTTTAAGTTCTTTGAGAGAAACTTTTACGGGCGTTCCATTGCGAATGACCTCTGCAGTATCCGGTAAAAGTTTCATAAGCTCCTTCAAAGCGCCCTTTGCGCCCTGGACCGCGCGCATCTCCACCCAATGGCCCAAAAGCATAATAGCGATAAGAGTTGAAAGTTCCCACCAAAGCGTATGCCCGGCTTTCGTAATCGTTGCGTAGACACTCCAGAGATATGCCGTCGAAATTGCAAGCGCAATCAGAGTCATCATGCCGGGGAGACGCACCCGAAGCTCACGAAACGCGCTTGAAATAAAAATCCAGCCGCAATAGAAAAATATTACGCTCCCGAGGATAAGCGAAAGATATTCAAAACCAGAAAAACGCTGCGCAGCAAACCCGAAAAATCGCTCGGCAAGCTCCGAGTACGCGATAATAGGAATTGAAAGCGCAACCGCAATCCAGAATTTTGTTAAAAATGATGCTGTCTGGTGACCGGAATGCTTGTCAAAATCAACGCTGTCTTTGCCGCCGTGTTCGCCATGTTCTCCGTGCTCCGCAGGAGAATCCGGACGAGACGCTTTTCGCCTTCTTTCCGGTACAAGCGCCATTCCGCATTCCGGGCACATGCCGGGCTTCTCTTGCTGTATTTCCGGATGCATCGGGCAGGTATACATCATTGGCGCTGCTTCATTCTTAGTTGTAGATTCTTTGTGATTCACAATATTTAGTCGAGATTCCACATAAACGAGCGCTCGGCAACACCGCCGACATCTTTTATTTTTAACTCAATAAATTTCGGCGCTGGCTGGATGGGAGCAAATATAAGTATCCCTTCACGGTGGTGACCACCGGGCCCGGGCCCCTTCCACGTAACCGGCTGATAGACATTCCCTTTGTCATCAGACAGCAAGATCACTTTGGCGGGGTCTTGATCTAAGCTTCCAGAGTGCGTGTCGAATACAACAGTAAATCTCCATTGTTCAGCATCTTGACCGAATTCAATGGGGGTTACCGTAACTGCAACCGGCGGCTGATCGTCGCTTTTTGTCTCCCACTGTGTCTGCCCACTGTTTACTGATTCTTGTTCCGACTGTTCATTCTGTGAAGGCAAGACCTGTTTTTGAGGATGATAAACTCCAAAGTAGTAGTACAGGAGGAAAACGAGTGCAAGGATGATTGGTGAAAATTTTAGGTATTTCATGTGTTCTGTTGAAATTTAGCAATTCTGCTCCCGATGTACACAATGCCGCCGATATTAAATAGTAAACCCACCCAAAAGAGCTCAACCTGATATTGCGTGACAAAGGTGACCACTCCGGCAACGCCAAGGATGGGAAGCAAATTGACAAGATAGTGGGTGCAACAGGAAATCATTGCGGCGGTTGATGTAGTGCCAGTTACGCCAAGAACTTTGCCCTCGCCATGATGACCATTTTTGATAAGGCCACGGAGGTGGGTATACAAACCGATTTGAATGCCAAAACCGACAGCGAGACTGACAATAAAATACCAAAATGAGGTGAATTGACTTTGGGCAAAACCCCATCCTGAAACCAACGAGAGTACCGCAAAATAAACTCCCAGTAAGAGTGCGCTTGCGAGTGTTCCGTAGAGAGCCGATTTTGTAATATTGTTGATCATGATTATTTTGCTATGTACGCTTCGGGATCTTTCTCAAACTGCCGTCTGCAATGATCGGAACAAAACGCATATACCTGCTCCTTGTATAAGAATGTAATACCGTCGCTTGCATGCATGCTGCATACCGGATCTCGGGAAGATTTGTTCGCAGGATCTTTTTTGAATTTTTTAAGGAATGAGTAAATACTTGACCAGAGGAATCCGAAGCTGAAAGCAAACATCAGCTCTTCAAACGGTACTCCGATGATGAGAATTCCTGAAATTAGGTCAAGTTGCCAGACCTGTTCGACATACCCGGGATAGACGGCTATCAAGGTTAGAAAATAAACAAAATAAAGAGCGAGAAAAATGAACGCGCTTATAATCATTTTTTTCTTTAAATCCGGCCGACAGTACCACGTGGCAAACCCTCCAAGTATAAAAGCAATAGTAGAAGTGTAAATGGGATTAAGCGTCGTTGAGAGCGCAAGTACTACGAATATAACCGGCGCAGAAAGAATCGCCCAGAGATGATAACGATGGCGTGATGCGCGATGGACTGAAACCGGCATCGTCTCATGTTTAGTGCGGAAAATGCGCTCATACAGTACAACCGCAATTCCTCCTATGCCAAAAGAGAAAATCAGGCTTTCGATATCAAATCCTGTCCGATGAGCTAAATCAAAGAGCGAAGGCGGATTCCAATATTCCGGGACAAAAAGCGGTTCGGTAAGGCCAAGAAGTGATGTCCACAAACTGACTATAAGCATCTCTTTTTTGCTCTCTTTGTTTTTTAAGACCACGAAAACAATTCCCCAAATGACAATGAGGAATACGCTCCATAAGAGCCAGGCAAATTGTGGTTCATGCACTGGATTCATAGGATGTCTTTTCTTTTACAAGGTTGCCTTCCGGGATATATTTGACGGGACTTTTCTGGAATTCCCCCTTGCACGCCTTGCGGCATAAGTGATATACAGCACCGCCATATGTAATAATGACATACTCCTCTTTTTTGCGTAATTTCTTTTTACAAACCGGGTCGATGTAAAACATGGATTAGTGCGATTTGCTATCTCTACCTTTTTGATTACCGATGGTGTCGGCATTATTAGTTTTATCTTTGGGATCATTCTCGTGCGAACGATGGCCTTTCGACATCATCCACACATGAACCAAAACGAAGCCGCCAATGAGAATCGGCCACACATATCCTCCCGAAAGTTGTCCTCCGACAAAAAGCAAAACAGCAAGTGGAAGCAGGCACATGACCATCATCCACACCATTGAAGAGTTGTGTTTGTCGTTGTGATTATACACGAGAAACTAATTCGTTTACCCCGTTAGATCCTGAAAGCTCTGGCTTTAAAGCCGGAGATGAAAGGAGTATTTCGTCAAAGCCAGACAAAAGCCCTGTCCTTCAGGACGGGGATCTAACGGGGTTTACTTTTCAGATTTAACTAAACTCGTATTGTGCATCCAAACAAAGTACCAGGCGAAGATCCAGGAAAAAACAAAGAAATAAACAGCGCCGAGTAACACGCTCCCGGCACTAATCCACGTGAATCCGGGAAGGGTTTCAAAAATCGTATGATGCAGCTCTATGCCACGCGCGGTGCGTAGCGGAAGGAATCCACCCAGAAGGCAAATGAAATAAACTGCTTCAGCGCCCATAACGCACTTCCATCCATATCTTTTAAGTGATAGTTGCCCCATAAAATCGAATTATTTTATTATTGTTTGTATTAACGACCCTCGCGCTCCAGCTGCCGGCGATATAGAACGCATACTCCGCCGGAAATTGAGATGAGCGTAAGAACGATTGCATCGTTAAATAGACGCAATTGGGAGAAGCCGAACGCGGTCCCTCCTTCTCCTGCGAACCATGCGGTAAGAAGCGCAAGCGCACCCCAGATACCGGTTACGATTGATACGCCGTGAATAAAAGATGATTTTTTCACCCCGTTAGAAGTCTGTATTTTTAGGATTCAACATTATTGTCATAATGGTAAATTATATTTTGCGTATCCCCATTAGTGCCACACATAAAAATTTAAAAGAAATTTTTATGTCGAGGACTTCTAACGGGGTTCATGTTATTTATTCGACAAGGTATACACCTTAATCAATTCTTTTACGGCCCTTTCTTCCTCGCTTTTGCGCTGCATCTGGCGCTTCACGTGGGTTCGGAGATGGTTTTCCAGCATGTGGGCATCAAGGCTTTTGAGCGACCTTTGAATAGAAAGTGACTGCTCCAACAAATCAGGGCAGTACGTCTCTTTCTCAATAGCCTTCATAAGACCATCTAACTGGCCGCGAATGATCTTCGCCCGGTGGATAGCCCTTTTTTTGAGCTTCTGATCTAACATAGAGTTTAGGGGGATTAATTGATTAATGTATCGACCGTACCTATAGGATATACCCCCATACCCTATCTTGTCAAGAGCGTATGCTGCACCTAACAAAAAAACAACTTTTTTTATTGCGCGAATGGTTCTGGCGATCTGTTTCTATTCGCCTTGATAAAATCCAGAACGGCTTCTTCATCAAACCTTTCGAGCTTTAGCAAGCGTCCCCATGAAGCAAGAATAATTGGCGCATCGTTTTTTGCGCGGGGTTCAATAACAACTTTTATTTGAGATGTAGCGATTTTTTCCAACGCAGACTTTGTTGCGTCATCAATACCCACGTAAGAAATCCAGATTCCGCCGTGCTCAAGATTATGTATCAATTGCTCATCCGGCAATTCATTTTGATGCATTCCCCACGGTGCCGGCTCTGCATAATGCCAACCTGAAGTCGGCGGATTTGAATTATACGGCGGATGGGATGCTCCCACAGGGATATGTTCCTGTCCTAAAATCGGAATCGCTACGCCAGATCTCGATTTTTCCGGCTGACTTATAAAATAGTAAAAACCATAACCCGATCCGCCTATAGCGAGCATAATGATCATCCAAATGATAAATTTTTTTATTGATCTTTTCCTCCCCTGACTTTCGCGCAGTTTTTGTTTTTGCTGCCGCCGCGATTCTCTCTGTTCTTGTTTCGTAAACCCCGTTAGATCCCCGTCCTGAAGATTATTTATGTTTTCAGTATCCATGCTGGTTGAATATATTTGTAGTTAATAATTCTTTTATTTTAGATGCCGCATCCGCTCTGCTCGCCTCGCTGAAGCGTTGGCGAAACGGACTCGCGTTCTGGTGCCGCCGATCCTCCGGCGTCAACGCCACACCCGTTCTCTCCGCGTTCTTGTTGTGGCTCGGCAACTTGGGCTGCAATCCGGGCATATCCTGAAACGCTGGAATAATTGATTCCGAGAATTTCTTGCGGATCTACATCTTTCCAGTCAATGCCGTTGTTTTTCATATAAGTCCCTATAGTGAGATAAGTATCGGGAAACCAGTATGCGTTCACTTGGAGTGCTACGCGGTACATTTCCTCTTCGGAAACGCCCTGGGACGCCATAAGCTCCAAAAGCCCGAGCATCGCCATGCCGTGATTGCAATCGGGAAAATATGTCGAATTATCACAGCATGGCCGGAAAATATTCTTGCTTACGCGCTCGACTACTGACTGCTTTTCGTTCGTCAAGACGATAAACGGATGACGAGCATAATGATCCATTGCGTTTCCTTCCGAAAGCGTCCATCCGCCGGTTGAGGCAAAACCGCCTGCGCCGCCGTATCGAAGGTCTCGCATCGGCCCTTTCTCCAATATATCATTCTTGGTGCCAAGGCCGAGCGCCCAGAAAAGATTAAGGAGAATACCGGAGTTCTCCGGTGTGATTTTTATATTTCCGTTCTCCGTGCCTTGAAGAAGATTTTTTTCATACTCGCCCACGCCCCCACGGCCTTCATATAGTTTCTCAAATTTTTCTTTGTCTATCACACCTGCACGAACCATCTGTACTCCCATATCCTTCCATACGACCGGAAGCACGACTCCCTCCGAAGGCGCTACTGCTTCTTCGAGTGCATTCAAAGAACCCTGTTCTTGCGGCAAAACTCGCTCTCTCCTCTGTTCCAATCCGCCTGTGTATATCCAAGCGCCGGCAATCAGTGCCGCGGCAACAATGATGCTTGCAGGTAAGAGCACATCTTCCTTTGTTCTCTGGAACGATGATCCATCATGCTCTACTGATGGAATATTATTTTCCATACATTTTTTGTTTATTATTTAAGCCAGCCGCTTAGTATCTGGACAAGCTGGTTAGAATAAATATGTATCTTCGTTTGGAATTCTCCTCCGCCCATCGCAAGCTGATTTGTTTCCGCGAGGTACAGTATGAAGATACCCATCAAAAGAAAAGTCGTGCCTGATACTACATCGGCTATTGTAAGAATAATATGCCGATTACCGATTGAGTAAGATAATCTCTTGTTTGATTCCATAAGTTTTTTGGTAACGTTATTGGTATCCAGCAGATATGCGATCAGCACAAGCGGGACAGTCATGCCGAGAACATAGGCAAGAGAATAAAGCCCTCCCCAGAAAATGGAATTGGGCAATACTGATAACGCAACGACGCCGGCCAAAACAGGAGCGCAACACAGAGTCGCAAATCCTGAAAAAACGCCGAGCGTAAAAACAGAGCCAGTGTTGTTGCCTTTTAATTTTGGATGAACCGAAAACGGCATTGAGAAATGCTTACCGAGCAGCAGTGACGCGCCGAGAAGCAAAAAGAATATTCCGCCGACAATAAATATCTCGTCATGATATGTGCTGAACAGCGTTCCGAGTCCGGCCGCCCCCATGCCGAGCGGCAGAAACACCGCTGCAAGGCCCAGAAAAAACACAAAAGTCATCAGAAGAACCTTTTGTTTTTCCCTGAAAATTGATCCGAAGTATGACGGCAAGAGTACGGTAATGCAGCAGGGCGCGAACAGTGCCGCTATCCCGGCAATAAACGCTGTTATGAGCGATGCAATGATTAATGCCTCCATGATTATTTGAGCTTCTCTATTTCTTTTATTAACGTGTCGTTGGCCAAGGCCATAGTTGGGTCGTCGAGTGTAAACCTGATTATCCCCTCTCTATCGATGATGAAATACGTGTGGCCGGGCATACTGCCGGGATGCATGGACGAGCCAAGAGAAAGAATATCGTATGCTTTTGACACGGAGCGCGTGGTGTCAAAAAGAATTTTGGATTTTGCCATATTCGGCGATTTGCTTACAATGTCAAGCCATTGGCTTTTAGGGTCGATTACGATTGAGAACGCTGCTACGCGTTCGGTGTCAAACCGAGGGTCATTGCCAAGCTCTGCTATTTGATCCCAGCACGCCGGATAGCACATCGATCCTTCGTTAAAGAAAAGAACAACGTTTTTACCGAGATAATCGCTCAAGCGAATCATTTTCCCGTCAATTTCTTCAAGTTCAAAATCCGGAGCTTTTGTGCCAACCGCGTCTTTGAAATAAATTTTTTCTTTCGAGTCCAGAGCGATCGTACCTTCTGTTTCGGAAGATTTCCTGCCATTAACGAACAAGATCAATCCGCCGATAAGAATCACCGCCGCGCCGAGAAATATTTTTTTGCTTAATGAATTCATGATGATTGATTGGGGTTACCTAACATAACAAAAAATTCCCTTATGGTAGGGGTATATGGACGCGCGACACAAAACCCGTTCGACACACGGATGACCTTGTGGGCGTCCTACCAGATATCGGGGCTATGTTCGCGGCGCGCAAGCCAAGAACGAATTTCTCGCTTTGAGCACTCGCTTGATATCGTACTCGAATACTCCCCTCTCTGCCGAAGAGTTTGAAAAGGGGCAAATCGCAATACAATGATTATGCCAAGAAGCCAGAGGATACTAAGAAAGAGGGATGCTATGGAAAACGCATTCACCAGAGGGACATTCGAAAAGTTTTTGATGGGGCTTACGTGAACTGAAAAGGATTCTAACACTGTGTTCCACACGGCACAGCCACTGCCGCCGAATTTCACTGCGAAGCAGTCCGATTCGTGTCCTGTCCCGTGGTTCATCGCCAAAAAACCAAGGCCTGTAATCCCGAAAATGCCGATGATGAGAATAATTGCGAAGTATGATTTCATTCCTTTTATAGGATATCACGGAGCCGAACGCTCTTCAAGCGCTTGAATGATTGTGCGGCAAAACGCGGGAAGATCGTCCGGCTTTCGAGATGTGATAAGATTCCCGTCACGGACCACTTCTTCATCACGCCATTCGCCGCCCGCGTGCTTCATATCGTCAGCTATTGCGGAAAAACTCGTCACTTTTTTCCCGCGGACGATATCAGCTGAAGTAAGCATCCAGCCCGCGTGGCATATTGCGGCAACAATCTTCCCCGCACCATCCATCGCCCGTACAAACTCAATCATCTTTTTATTCCTTCGCATCATATCCGGCGCATATCCGCCCGGAATAATGAGCGCATCAAACATCGCTATATCCGCCTCATTGATTCCCATTTCCGCCTTTACCGGATAGTCGTATTTTGATTCATACACCGCCCCCTTCTCCGGACCAATAAAAACAATATCCGCTCCCGCTTCTTTCATTCGGTAATAGGGATACCACACTTCAATCTCTTGGTAGAGATTTTCTACGAAAAGCGCAATTTTCTTTCCCGCAAGGGCCATAGAGTTATTCAGTTACGCCTTGCCGCCTACTATGAGCGAAAAAACAAAGAATGCGCCCGCAACGATTATGATTGACGGGCCGAGGGACACGGAGAAAAATTGAGCTGCAAACATGCCGGAAACAACTGATACAACCGAAACGCCGGAAGCAGTGATAAGCATCCCGGTAAGATTTTTTGCGATATTCCGAGCTGTTGCTGCAGGAATAATGATAAGAGAACCCATAAGGAGCACTCCGAGAAACTGAAGACCCAAGATAACTGTGCCTGCAAATGCCAAAAGAAATAGGAGTTGAAGCTGTCCTGTCCGGACAGAAGCGGTTTTTGCAAGCTCTTCCGAGACAAGCATAAGCACCAATGTGCGGCGATACGCCATAATGAACCAAACGACGAGGATTGCAACAAGCGAGCCGATTGCAAATTCAAGGATCGACACAGATCCAATACCTCCGAAAAGCGTTTCGATAAGTTCATCCTCATTTTCGATCGCAAGTGCCCCCACCGCAAGGCTGACGGAAAACAAAACACCAATAATTGCCTCTGTATTTAAACGAGTTCTTCGTTCGATATTCCAGATAAGAAACGCGCCTACTATGAGAGCTGCCGCGCCGCCGACGATCGGATTATACGAATAGAGAATCGCAAGCCCAATACCCGGAAGCGCAATATGAGAAAATGCGTCACCGGCAAGCGTCATCCGCCGCATAAGGGCAAACGAACCGACAAGGCCGGAGGCAACAGCAGTTAAGAGAGCAAGTATGAAGCTCAATGAATCAATGGTCGCCATGGATATGATGGAAAAATTTTCGATGCTCCGGACCGTAGACACTCACCAACGTATCAGTCCGCAGTATTTCTTCGGGAACTCCGAAACACGACTTTCGCTTGTTTACGCAAAGCACCTTATCCGCGTACCGGTCAACCAAACTTAAGTCGTGAGAGATGGTAAGAATGGTAATTTCTTTCTCGTCCTGAAGGCGATGGAGCGTCTCATAAATCTGCTCTTCCGACGGCGCATCAATGCCTACAGTCGGTTCATCAAACAAAAGGACGTTCGTATCTCCGATAAGCGCGAATGCGACAAGTGCACGCTGAAATTCTCCTCCGGATAACGATCCGAGCTGACGCCAGAGAAGAGCTGGATGTAATCCGACAATTGCTATACACCGTTCAAGAGCGTTCCGGCTCTGGGCATGCGCTTTTGAATCAAGAAAATCTTTGAGCGAAAGCGGCACATTTCGCTCAATGTCAAGCTTTTGCGGAACATACCCGATTCGAACATCAGGCGCCCACTCAATAATCCCGTTGTATGGAATAATCCCGATGAGGGCGCGAAAGAGCGTTGTCTTTCCTGCCCCATTCGGGCCTATAATGGTAAAATACTCTCCGCGATTAATTTCGAAATTGAGATTCTCAATAATTACTTCATTGCTGAGTGTAACGGTAAGATTCTGAACCGAAAGAATCGGATGATTCTTTTTTGCATTCATATTATATGCAGTATATCAAATGTCGCCCAGTGGTTCGATACCACCCAAAATTCAAGTAATTTCTCGAATATGCAAAACTAAAGGAGCACCAAAACATTAGTAAACATTACTACCGATTCAATCATTTAGTAAGGTTTATCAAAGTTTAAAAATGGAAATTTTAATGATTGCGAACATATAACCATCGATCACGTGCACGATGCGCCCGCCGCAAGGAAAATCGCCTCTCTCGCTTATCTCATTGTTTCTTTCCAACCGATATATGAAATATATGAAAAGCATTTGACCGCCATATGGAATCAGCTAAAATAACAAATCTAAGATTGCGGAATATTTCCTCAAGTAACTTACCCTTACCCACAAGCTATCCATCATTTAATCTATAAATATTTAATCTATAAATAGACGTAATTTCATTTGGTTCATACATAGACGTACTTATCATGCGCATCGGCATATGCATATATCGTGCACGTGATCGTGAGACCACATTCATGCGCTTCCTAACTGGCGCTCAATCCCCCGAACCCAGCCGGTGATTTGGCGCGCAAGCATTGAACTTGCGCGCACACGGATTCGCAATAATCCATACGGCGCGGAATGAATATATCGCCGTTTATTTTTCCCTGTCTTTCTTTTCTGAATATAGACGTGATGAAAATCAGTTATCGGATAGCCGGTCACCCGTGACCAATGATGAATAACCGTATCGAGAAAATTTCTTTTCGCACTTGACAAAAAAATATCGAATATAATTTCACGCTGCTCGAGTCCGCCGACTTCAAAAAGCCATTTAAGAAAAAATTTAATCAATTCCGGGTCTGAGCTGGTAAACCTGACGCCGCGATGCACATCGGTTTCGCCTTTCCGCAAAAATCGCTCACGCCAGTAAAGCATAATTCCCATGAGCCAGAGTTCGCGCCGTGAAATTTCTTTGATATCTTTTGCAGAAGAGTTCCGAATCTCATCAATTAATTTTCTTGTCCTCGTTTTTTTCTTTTCCGCGCCGGAGCGGAGCGCATCCTTACGCCGCACCAGAAGTCGCTCGCGCTGTGGCGCCGTTAACCGAACTGTACGAAACCAGTACGAGAGCGAAGATTTCGGGACCGAAAGATGCTTTTGTATCTCTGAATAGGAAAGCCCCTCCCGCCGCAACGCAATTGCTCGATTTTTGAGTGCATTTTCAGGCATTTGAACTATGCTACTTACTTATTACTAATATAGTAATATAGTTCAAAATTTAGCTCAATATGACTTATCCACACTGCTATGAAGCAGGGTTCCCGCGAAATGTGAGTTCAATGGATGCGGAGTCCCATGACTTTTTTGCATAATGCGGTCGAATTTCTACCCGTTTAAATCTATCTCGAATCTTTTTTGCGAGGCGCATCGCAAGCTGATTTTCTGTAAAATACAAAACTGCATTCCCCTTCCCCCGTTCACTCCGTATTAGACGATCTTGGGAGTCCCGAAGATATGCACGCTTGCAATATGCGCGGATGAGATTGAATAATTCAGTCATTTGCTTCTCCGGAAAATTTTTTATGATAAGTTTTCCCTCAAACTGATTATGCATCTCCATCCAGCATGCGGGACAGGACGCAAATGAAACCGGCATATCGCGTTTTTTATGTTCCGAGATAAATTGATCTCCGCTATGATGCCATGATTTTTTATAAAAGCACGCAGAACATCGTTTGCAGATGAGAATGCCCTTTGGCGCTTTCCTGAATTCCATCTCTTCTCTATGGGATTTCGGAAATTTTATTTTTGAAATATTTTTCAATTTCTTCGACATGCGGATTTTTGCCGTATCGCATTTTTCTTATTCGCAAATAACAATGACTTCTCTTTTTCCCGCACCGCTAAATAATAAGGCGCTCCGTCTGTTTTTTCAAACCGAGCGCCCTTCACCTCTTTTTAACAACCGTTCTTACCGCGACTTTGATGAGGCGAAGCCCAAGCGTAGGACCGCGTTCTGCGTCTTTATATACGGGATGCCCGCCGACTATCGCAACCCCCGTAAGTGCCATAAGACCTTCGAGGGAGTAATGTTCTACCCGTTTCAGTCCGGGATCCACGAGCTCAATATCATCGTTCAGAATGCCTCTACTAATCAATTCCTGAATAACCCTCCACGCAGGTCCTTTCTTTGTATTCGAAAAGAGCCAATTCTCCGGATGACGACAACCCATCGCACAGCTTGGCCCCGGCATCCCGTGCAAACACTCAATTTCCGCCTCAAAGACCTTTTTTGGATCCGGACGCTCCGGAACAATGTCAGCCACCCTGTTCACCCCCTTTCAGAATGAAAAGAACGTGTCCGTATCCTTATAACTACACCATCTACGGGGTTGATTCAAATGGTATCTTCTGGATGCCCCGTCTGATTAAATCTGACCGGGTAAACCCCGCACCATGGGCTTACGCCCATGGCTTTTGTCTATTCGCTTCGCGGATTGACTCCATTCATCCACGGGCTTACGCCCTCGGCTTTCTGGTGCGGGGTAAATCAAAATCTGTGATGCGGGCTGTAATGGCGCCGCGATTGAGTATGGTGACGGCGCGCCACAGGATAAAATCGCCGTCTTGAGTCCTCGACGCGTCCAGATTCTTGGGGGGAAACACGCGCAGGCGGAAGCTCGGGAAGCTCGGAAACCGGAAGCGCTTTTCGAATAAGGCGCTCAATGCGGCGGACTTCGCTACGCTCTTCGGGCATGACAAACGATATTGCATGTCCCCCTGCGCCTGCGCGGGCTGTGCGGCCGATGCGGTGCACATAGTCCTCGGCAGTTGTCGGCAAATCGTAATTCAGTACAAGATCAATCCCTACAATATCAATACCGCGCGAAGCAATGTCAGTCGCAACAAGCACTTGATATTTTCCTGACTTGAATCCTTCGAGCGCGTCGCGGCGCTGCGCTAAAGAGCGATTCGAATGAATTTCCGCGGCCTCGTGCCCCATGGCGCGCACCGCGCGGACAAGCCGCTTTGCGCCGTGCTTTGTTCTTGTGAATACAAGTGTCGGGCCGTGGAACCGTTCAAGAAGTGTTTCAAGCAGGCGGCTTTTGTCTTCTTTTCTCACAATAAACACTTCTTGTGTCACGCGCTCGGCAAGTGTGCCCGTGGGCGCGATCTCCACACGGATCGGAAGCTTCATATGAGCGGTCGCCAATTTCATGATGTCAGGCGGCATTGTTGCTGAAAAAAGCATGGTTTGGCGATCTTTAGGAAGTACCGCAAAAATTTTCTTGATCTGCGGTTCAAACCCCATGTCAAACATCCGATCCGCTTCATCAAGAACAACGATCCGGACGGCGGTAAGATCGAGATTTCGTTGATTTAAATGATCAATCATCCGTCCGGGCGTACCGAGAATAATGTGCGGGTTTTGTGCGAGCGCCTTCAACTGAAGGCCCTGCGACATGCCGCCGATAAGCACCGCTGTTCGAAGACCGAGTGAGCTGCCGATCTTCCGGAGCGCCTGATCCACCTGAAGCGCAAGTTCGCGCGTCGGCAATACCACAAGGCCGCGGCCTTTGATCTGAGCAAGGCGCTGAATCATGGGAATGCCGAATGCAAGGGTTTTCCCTGTGCCGGTTTGCGCAATCCCGACAATGTCTTTCCCCTCAATCGCAATGGGAATAGATTGTCTTTGGATCGGCGTAGGCGAGGTAAAGCGAAACTTTCCGAGAACTTGAAGAAGCCCCGGAGCGATACCGAGGCCAAAAAATGTTTCTGATGTATTATTAGGCGATATCACGATGCGATGCGAGCCAATCCATCAAACGCTTACGATGCTTATCAATAGACCAGCTGTCGCCGTTTTTAAAAAGCGTGGGATACGCGGTTTGAAATTGCTTCAGTATCTTTTCCGACGCACGAGGAAATCGTGGCGGAAGAATCTTATTGTAGGACTCCGCGAAATTCGCAAGAGAGACAAACGCCTCATTCGCTTCCCGTTCTTTATCTACGCGCTTCATAGGGTTTAAGCATACCACAATCCGCTGGAAGAAGCAATATCCCGTAACGCCGGCCCAATGAAAAAACGCTTCGTGTACGCCGATTCGAAAACATTCGTATTTTCTAAACCTTCTCCGATGATTACGCCTTCATACTCCAGATGCCAATAGAAGACGTTTGAATGTATAATTTACTCATCAAAACTTCGCATTGTTTGATCGTATTCTTCTTGGGCAAATTGCCAATCAAACAATTCAAAAAGTATGAGGCGGTATTCTTCTTCAAGGCGTTCAAATTCTCTACGATCTTCCACCTCTTTTGCGCGGTCTTGCGCATCCCCAATCCGTCTGATTGCTTCATTCACGCTCCATCGGTCTTCCTGCGGAATTTCTTCGGGATCCTCATGCGCCATAGGTACTCCATTCTGAATTGCATACTGGATTGCCTCAAGCCATTTGCCCGAACGAAAAAGCTCTTGAAAAACCTCGCGTTTTCTTTCGGGAGTTAACCCGCTTTCAGTATGTTCTGGCATAAAAAATAGATAAAGTTGCTGGCGCCTTCTGCGTCTGAAAATTTTCCGATAATTTCTCAATCGAAAATAGTGGCAAGGTACGCATCGATGTCTCGTTGATCCATACCATAAAATTCCATTTTTTTATTGTGGAGATCAGTCGCAAGCCGCACGCCGACAAACCGCCAGTGCCACGGCTCGAAAATGTAATAGCCGTTCCCTTCCGGATATGAAAGTATAAATCCGTACCGATACGCATTCAGAAGAAGCCATTGGTATGCCGCGGTTTTTTCAAAGCCAGCGAGCTCGCCCCCAAGTCCGGTTGTAATCAGATCAACGGTTGTGCCGAGCTGATGTTCTGAATAGCCCTGATCCGCGGAAAAGGTATTCGCAGTACCTGCGCCGTAAACCACTTTATAGGTATTATTAATTAACTCCTGTTCTCCAAACGATCGATACGCGGATTTGATATAAATCGTAACTCCGTCTTTTTTTGCCGCATCAAGTAAATTCTTAAGAAACGGCAATGCCTCCGTCACATATTGCTTCGGTTTTGCTTCGCTATACAAATACGCGGGAGGTATTGTCGCAAGATGCGCGGGCCTATAATTTTCGTTCAAGAAATACACTTTTGAATATTTCATGAGAAGCTCGGAGTCGGTTGTAACAAGTTTTTGAAGTGTGCCGACTGTACCGGAAAGCGTGCCGACAGTGCCCGAAATCGAGCCCACGGTTTCTTCAACGCCGCCGACTTGCGTTTTTACGGCCGCGATATTTTTCTGCGCGCTTGTAAGCGTATCAGAAAGCCCGAGGGCCTTCGAACGGAGATC
>CAYHJX010000010.1:0-14961 GCA_964357005.1 uncultured Candidatus Saccharibacteria bacterium
ATCGCTGCGGTAAGCGTTGTTTTCCCATGGTCAACGTGTCCGATGGTGCCAACGTTTACGTGCGGCTTTGTCCGTTCAAATTTTTCTGCCATAGAATGAAATTCGTATGGGACACGCGAGAGCGGTTCGGAATGGTCGGCGCGCTTTGCACCTCACGGAAGCGGATAAACGCGCATCACCCAAAAACCTCTCACCTGCCGTAGTTAGCTTTATCGAATAAATATAATATCAAATACAAAACCAATGATACCGAACAATCCCTTCGGAGTCAATACCCGCGTTAGATAGGCAAATCTTCGAGGCGGATATCCTCCGGCCGGGTCGGAATCTGACGGCCGGGCTCTGCGTCAGGCGAAATAAACTCGGTTTCCTCAAGATCGCCCCCGAACGATTCAAGATAGTCCGGACTGTAGCTTCGCGCGGGCATGGCGCGGTACCTTTGTTCTTCGCGCCGGACCGGCATCATCGGATTTCCCGCCGTCCCCTTGAGGAGCTTTTGGTATTCATGGAACGACAAAACAACAATTTCCGGCTCCCCGTGTTCCAGAAAAATGAATTTATCGCCATTTTCCTTCACAAGATGTTTTATCTTCGCAAAATCCATGCTTTGTTCTTACCGTTTCAAGCGAAAAGAGTCAAGCAGCGTGTACTTGACATACAAATTTCTACATTGTACCAGTTATTATAGAACTTCGGGGGGCTTTGGTCATGAAGAAAAAAAACGGCAGGCGGATTGCGAGAGGGCAAATCGTTCGTGTGATGGTAGTTGAAGATGGGAAAAACGTCACATTCTATATCGGAGAAATCGTATACCATAATCCGAATACGAAAACGATTGAAATAAGCTGGCCGAGCTCCTTCGACTGCCTTTTCAAAAAGGCCCCCGGGCGATTCGAAAATGTCGACCGCGCACAAATAAAAGTGATCTCAGGACCGATGATAATGGAGGAGTTGGGGCAGAGACTGCATGAGCTCCGACGAGAGATAACTACAACAATCAGCGATACGTTTGCAAACAGACGGCTCGCAATCTGAACGGCATAGCGCCGTTCTTATTTTTTCCCTTCCTTTATCAACTCTGCAATATTCCCCGGCACTTCTGCGTAATGGTCAAACTCCATGGTAAATGAAGCGCGTCCCTGCGTGAGCGAGCGAAGCGTTGTCACATACCCAAACATTTCGGATAATGGCACTTTTGCTTTGATAACCTTGATTCCCATGGAGCGATCTTCCATTTCCTCGATTCGCGCGCGCTTTGCATTGAGATCACCCGTAACCTCCCCCATAAACTGCTCGGGCGTTACACTCTCCACTCGCATAATCGGCTCAAGAATTACGGTCGTTGCGCGCTTTGCCGCTTCCTGAAGCGCCATGGATGCCGCAATTTTAAACGCCGCCTCCGAAGAATCCACCTCGTGGTATGATCCGTCATAGAGCGCGACTTTCATATCAACCATGGGGTATCCCGCAAGCACTCCTTTTTCCATTGCTTCTTTGACGCCTTTCTCAACCGCAGGAATATATTCTTGAGGGACAATGCCCCCTTTAATCTCATTGATAAATTCAAACCCCCTGCCGCGTTCTTGCGGCTCAACCGTAATCCAGACATGCCCGTATTGGCCCCTGCCGCCGGATTGACGGATATATTTTCCTTCTGCCTCTGCTTTTTTCTTAATCGTTTCCTTATAGGCAACCTGCGGCCTTCCCACACTTGCCTCAACGGAAAATTCCCGCTTCATGCGCTCAACAATGATTTCGAGATGAAGCTCGCCCATACCGGAGATAATCGTTTCGCCGGTTTCCAAATCTCCTTTGATGCGAAACGTCGGATCTTCCTCGGAGAGGCGTTTCAAAGCCATACCCATTTTTTCCTGATCCGCTTTGGTCTTCGGCTCAATTTTCAATGACACAACGGGTTCAGGGAATGTGATTCGCTCGAGAATGATCGGATGATCCGGATCAGAGAGTGTATCCCCGGTATGCGTATTTTTAAGCCCGACGATCGCGCCAATGTTTCCTGCTTGAATTTCTTTCAACTCCTCACGGGCATTTGCGTGCATCTGCAAGATGCGGCCAACGCGCTCCTGCGAATCCTTTGTCGAATTGAGAACATAGGTTCCGGCGCTCAATGTCCCCGAATACACGCGAAAAAACGTGAGCTGCCCGACATAGGGATCGGTTTGGAGTTTAAACGCAAGCGCGGAAAACGGCGCTTCGTCTTTTGCCTCTCTTGTTTCTTCACCGCCCGATTTCGGATCAACTCCTTTTACTGGCGGAAGATCAACAGGCGAAGGAAGATAATCAACAACTGCATCGAGCACAAGCTGAACGCCTTTATTTTTAAGTGCGGAACCCGTAAGCACGGGTACCAATTTATATGAGAGTGTCGCCTTCCGAAGCGCTGCCTTAAGCTCGGGAACGGAAATTTCTTTCCCTTCAAGATACTTATGGGTAAGTATATCATCGGTCTCAGCGATTTTTTCTACCATTTTATGCCGCCATTCATCTGCGATCGCCTTCATCGACTCCGGAACCTCTTCCCACACAACATTCTCACCTTTCTCGCCTTCAAACTTTGCGAATTTCCTATTCATCAGATCAATGACGCCTTCAAAATCTTGTTCGCCGCCGACCGGGTATTGGATCGCGACCGCATTCGGCGTCAGACGTTCATGAATCGAGGCAAGCGAGCGCTCAAACGATGCGCCCGTACGGTCAAGTTTATTGATAAAGCACACACGCGGAACGCGAAAGTCATCAGCATAGCGCCAGTTGGTTTCCGACTGCGGCTCCACGCCCGCAACGCCGTCAAATACAACAACCGCGCCATCCAAAACGCGAAGTGAACGTTTCACTTCGACAGTAAAATCAATATGCCCGGGCGTATCAATAAGATTAATCCGGTATTCATGCTCTTTTGTCTGGGGCGCATGAATCGGCTTCCAAAAGCATGTGGTCGCGGCAGACGTAATCGTAATTCCCCGCTCGCGCTCCTGTTCCATCCAGTCCATTATCGTATCTCCCTCGTGCACTTCGCCGATTTTATGGGACACACCCGTGTAAAACAAAACCCGTTCACTCACGGTGGTTTTCCCCGCATCAATGTGAGCTATAATTCCTATATTCCTTGTTTTCTCAAGGGGATATTCACGAGCCATGTTGCATATTTTTATTCTTCCTATTTGCTATTACTGTAATAATCGAAATTGATAAAACAATCAAAACGGCCACAGGAACAAAAAAGAGGACAGAACCACTAATCCCGCTCATGAGTAACGTAAAGAAATCACAATTCCCTGTACCAGCAACACTTGGACAAGTCCACACTTTTTCCGATAATCGCATCTCTGTTCCCGTCATTCTGCCAAATGTCAAGGAATCCTGGACCAAACTGATAACGACTATCAGATATATGATTAAGAAAGCTCCAGATAACCCAAGTATGGTGGACTTAATAAGATTCATATCAGTAATGCACAAACGAGCTCAATATGCTTTTGAGACAATGGGAGCGCGAAGTTGCTTGGTTTCTCCGCCCATGGTGGAGAAAACTTTGCGCGACCATTAGCGAGGCCGCCGCAGGAGCGGCCGAGACGTGTCGAAAAAGCGTATTGACGAGTAAACTACCATGCAAAATGCGTAAACGCCTTATTCGCGTCAGCCATTCGATGCGTGTCTACTTTTTTCTTCACTGCGCTCCCTTCGTTTTTTGCCGCAAGGACAAGCTCTTCCGCAAGTTTTTCGTGCATGGGCTTTCCTTTTTTTGATCGCGCGGCATCTAAAATCCACCGGTATGAAAGCGCCATCCTTCGCTCCCCCCGGACTTCCCTGGGCACCTGGTATGTTGCGCCTCCGATCCTACGCGACCTCACTTCAAGGATCGGCCCCACGTTTTTGATCGCCGTGTCAAAAACCTTAAGTGGATCTTGATTGTATTTTTTTTCAATAACGTCGAACGTCTGATACAGGACTTTTTGCGCGACTGATTTCTTCCCTTTTTTCATGACATAATTAATAAACCTCGCGACTGCGACATTTTGGTATTTCGGATCAGGAAGGATGTCTCGTTGGAATTTTCGTTTGCGGCGCATGACTACACGCGAATTAATGCACTAATTTTTACGAATAGTATGCGAATCGGAATTTATTAGCATATAATTAGCGAAAATTCGCATACTAATTCGGGTGTTTACTTCGGCTTCTTTGCTCCATACTTTGACCTCTGCTGTTTTCTTCCTTCAACGCCGCCCGTATCAAGGATACCGCGGACAACGTGATAGCGAACCCCGGGAAGATCCTTGACGCGGCCGCCGCGAATCATCACCACTGAATGCTCTTGGAGCTGATGGCCTTCACCGGGAATATAAGCCGTCACTTCCATACCGTTTGTCAACCGAACGCGGGCAACTTTCCGAAGCGCGGAATTCGGCTTTTTCGGTGTCATGGTCGTCACTTTGATGCAGACGCCCCGCTTAAACGGAGACGAATAGAACATCGGCCGGTTCTTTTTCACATTAAAACCCCTGCCCAGGGCAGGTGACTTTGTTTTATAGGCGCGGAATGTTCTTCCGTGTTTGATTAGCTGCGTAATTGTCGGCATCGGAATATGCGGAAAATACAGATGAAATAATACCAAGCAGGAATGAAAAAGTCAATGAGGCCGACTCACATAAATCCCGACCCGGTGAGTATCTCGAAAAAAAAGGAAACAATCGGGATGAGAAAACGAGAAAAAAAGAAAATAAATGCAAAAAGAATAATGATGCCGTAGCGCTCGAGAAAGAGTTCCATGCCCCTCCATGCAGCCGGCAAAACAGCAAAGAGAACCTTTGAGCCGTCAAGCGGCGGAATCGGCATCATGTTAAATATGCACAAGAAAATATTGATAAGCGCGACAAAGGACGCGATAAGGAGGAAATTTTGAAGAAACTGGCTTTCGCCAAAACCGGAGGAAAAAAACCGAATGAGAAAACCCGCAAGCACGGCAAGAAAAAAATTCGATCCGGGCCCCGCAATGCCGACAACGGCCGGACCCCATTTTTGATTTCGAAGATTATACGGATTATACGGAACCGGTTTTGCCCATCCAAAAATCGGCCCGCCGAGCAGAGAAGAAAGTATCGGCAGAATAAGGGATCCAAACGGATCAACGTGCTTTATGGGATTAAGCGTAAGGCGCCCCGCGTAAAGCGCAGTCCGGTCTCCCAAGAGAAGCGCCGCATATCCGTGCGACACTTCGTGAATAACGACGGAAAAAATGAGAATGGCGATCTGGAACACGAACGCTATTGCATTTTCCATTGTTCTATGGTACGTTATTGTGGCCGTAATACAACAGACCTTATATGAAAGTATGCGCACTATGTGAAAAAGGGTCAGCGACTGGTGGAAAACGCGCGTTTCTCCGCAGTCATTATAATCCGACAAGCACGGTACGAAAATACCCGAATCTCCAATGGGCCCGGAATGAATACGGAAAACGAATCAAGGCATGCGCAAAATGCATCAAGAAAATGAACAAGGAATAATCAAACAGTCATGAAAATTCATGCAGAAGAACTGAAAACACTTGGGTCATCACGAAACGTCTTTCTCGCAGTATTCCAGGGCGAGCCGCTCGAGAAAGCGGCCTTTTTTGCGCGCCTGCCGAAACCAGCCCGTTCGGCTCTCATCGAGTTCATTGCTGACGAATTCAAAGGAGAAGACGGAGAAACAAAACGTCTGTGGTTCGGGCAGGGAAAAATTTCCCGCATTGTTCTCTTTGGGCTTGGCGAGCGGAAACACTGGAATGAACGAAAAAAATTCCTCCTCCCCCGCCGAATGGCGCAATACGCGAAACGGGAAAAAATTGAAGAATTCGGAGTCCCGCTCATTGATGCGTTCGGCGCGCCTAATGAGCGTGGATCGATATTCGCCTCAAACGCGATTCTCGCGGAATACGAATTCAACCGCTATAAAGAAACGCCAAAGGGCGGATGGCCGAAAATAAAACAGATCACTCTTACGGTTGAAAAGGACTTTCTCGGACAAACGCAAAAAGGTATTCGGGAGGGTGTTTGTGTCGGCGAGGCAACCAACAGGACGCGCGATCTTGCCAATACGCCGGGAGGCGATATGACGCCGAAACGCCTTGCCGAGGAGGCGAAGACAATTGCGAACGAATGCGGCTTGAGCGTAACCATATTTGATGAAAAGAGAATCAAGGAACTCGGCATGGGCGGAATCGCGGGCGTTGCACAAGGGTCTTCGGAGCCGCCGCGCCTCATCATCATGGAATATAAAGGCGGGCCCGCTGACCAAAAACCGCTTGTCCTTGTCGGAAAGGGAGTTACATTTGATACCGGAGGACTTAATATCAAGCCCGACCAGTATATTTATGAAATGCACATGGATATGTCTGGAGGCGCTGCTGTGATAAACGGCATTGCCGCGATCGCGCGCCTCAAAATCCCGATAAACGCCATTGCCATAGTTCCTGCGGTTGAAAACATGCCGTCGGGATCAAGCTATCGCCCGGGCGATCTGTTAAAAACCATGTCAGGAAAAACAATTGAAGTGTTGAATACCGATGCAGAAGGACGCGTTATTCTTTCAGATGCCCTCTGGTACGGATGGAAACAGTTCTCGCCCGGCCTCATGGTTGATTTTGCAACACTTACCGGGGCCGCGCATGTTGCGGTTGGAAATTATACCTCGGCCGTATTTGCGAAAAAAAAGGAAACGGAAGACATGCTCCGGGACGTCGGAATAGTATCGGGCGATTATGTCTGGCCGCTTCCTTTATGGGACGAGTATCTTGCAGACATCAAAGGAACATTTGGAGATATCGCAAATATCGGCAAACAAGACCGATATGGCGGCGCAATTCACGGCGCAAAGTTCCTCGAGCAATTCACGGGCGACGCTGACTGGGCGCATGTTGATATCGCGCCGCGGATGACAACGATTGAATCTGAATATCTTTCCAAGGGGGCATCGGGGGTTGGAGTGCGATTTATCGTGGAGCTGGCAAAGCGCTATACGGGAATAACGAATAAGGAATAAGGAATTGAGAAAAATATTCCCTAATTCCCAATTCGTAATTCGTGATTCCTCATCTATGATTCCCGTTTCCCTCACTCGCATAAAAACTTCGGACGGCATCACGCTCGATGGCATTGTTGTTCCACCAAGAAAGAAAAAAGGGATTGCACTCATATGGCTCCATGGACTCGCATCGCGTTTCTCATCGGGACAAGACCTCATTCGCGCGCTCTCGGGCCTTGCTCAAAAAAACGGTGTCGCGTACTTTAAGTTCAATACGCGGGGACATGAGTTTGTCTCGCGGGGAACAAAGAAAAAACTCATCGGAGGCGCATTTGAAAAATTTGAAGAGTGCGTGCGGGATATAGACGCGATGATCCGCTTCGCACAAAAACTCGGATACAAAAAGATCATTCTTGCGGGGCATTCGACTGGCGCAAACAAAACGCTCTACTATATGTATAAGCGGAAAAACCCTTCAGTGAAGGGAATCATACTTGCGGGCGCGATAAGCGATATGTCCGAATGGAAAACCGGAGACCCCAAAAAAATGTCCCGGGCACTAAAAATCGCAAAACACGCAAAAACAAAAGACACTCTTCTCCCCCAAAAATATGGAATATTTTCTGCGGGCCGGTATATAAGCTTATTTGAGGCGGGGCATGCGGAAGACGTATTCCCCTATCACAGTCCAAAAGCAAGCTGGAAAGAACTCAAAAGCATTCGCGTGCCTACTGCAGTCATTATCGGATCACGAGACGAACATCGTGACCGTCCGGCAAAACACATCATGGAAGCATTTCGCAAAAACGCCGTCTCAACACAATCATTTTCTGGTATCATTATAAAAGGCGCAAACCACGGCTTTCATAGAAAAGAAAAAGAATTGGCGAAAGTTATAGTAAACTGGGCAAAGAAAATAAAATGAAACTTAACGTTCCTTTAATACGCCAAAAGAAAAACTCTGTTGATTGCGGACCGGCTGTATTAAGTATGATATTTCAATACTACGGTAAGAATTCTTCGTCGCAAGAGGTAAAACGCGGTCTAAAAATATATAAGATAGGAACATATACGCCGCAGCTTGGAAGTATATTGCTGCGAAACGGGTTTGCGGTGGAGATTATCATGCTGCCCCCCAAACTCTTTACGCTTCGTGACTGCGGTCTCAACAAAAAAAGCATTTCAGAAAGAATAACAAAAATACTTCAGAAAACAAAAGAACAAAAAGACAAGATTGTACTGCAACATTTCCTCGACTTTCTAAACCACGGCGGAAAAATAAATGTTAAAATACCTTCGGCAGAAGATATCCGTCAAGAAATTAAGAAAAAGCGTCCTTTGATCACGCTTCTAACTTCAAATTATTTACTGGGTAAGAAGCCGAAATTCAATTTCCACTTCAATATAATTACGGGGATAGACAAACGGTTTATTTATGTCAACGATCCGTTTCCGGACGCGCGGGACGGAAAGCATAAATACCGGATTCAAGAATACCTGTTTGGTATTTATGCAAGCGCATACGGCGATATTGACAACGCCTCTATAATGAAAATTAGAAAAGTAGTATAACAAGAATCATGTGTAGACGGGCTGTAGTATAATGGGTCGAAGCAAACTGCTTTGCTTCGACGGGCATTGTAGCGATCCGCCAACTGGCGGAGAACGTAAAAATGCCCGGGAATTTGCCGAGGAGGCAAATTTACGCAAGGATGGGCCCCACAATACATTGAGCACAATAAGATATCGGGCCATAGTATAGTGGTAAATATACCCGCGGGGGCGAAAAGATTAATTATCTTTTCGCGGGAATCTACCTTCAAATCCATTATCAATATCGGGCTATAGTGTAGCGGCAACACACACCCTTGGGGTGGGTGTAACGCTGGGTTCGACTCCCAGTAGCCCGATACTGATAATGAAATAAGCGATTCCCCGGAGGGTATGTCGGCAGTTCGATTCTGCCTGGCCCGAAAGGAGTAAGTGCTCAATTAGTGCGGGGGAACGGTCTTGCCTGCCCTGTACCAAATCCTATTTGGTGCGGGGTAGCCGGAGTCCGATTCTCCGCAACCCGAAAATTTGGTACGGGTCAAGCACACACCCGAGGGGGCAAAACGTGAATGTCTTCACGTTTCGTGGAACACACCGAAACTTCTGAAATCGGACTTCAGAATCTGACTATGTGCCTCCGATCAATTTTCATTACAAATATCATAAAGTGTTATCGATGTACCCTTCTAGTACAGTACATTGACTTGTCTTGAATGGTCGCATATTATGAATTTAGCACGAACCCATTTTGAACGAAATTGCTGACCGTTCGACAAGCTCACCGCAGGCGCAATTTCGCAAAGCCAAAACCGCATCGGCGGGACGGGAAGTAATTTTAATATGGTCGACTATATTAAAGGAGTTAATCAACATATACATATGTCTCAAGAACAATCAATGGCTGGAGCCGCTCCGAGTTTCGAAGCAAGAGAGGCCGAAGAGCAAGAACAAGCTAAAAGAATTTACGAAGGAATGAAGGGCATATTGGAGCCTGACGACATTATGGCCCTGGTTACTATTGTGCGGGACACTCTTACTGAAGGAGAGAAAGACCGTGATCCGGAAGCATATTTTAAACGCTATGAGAAACAGAATCCTCAAATGATGGAACGCGTGGAAAAACTTCATGGTCTACTCCAAAAAATCAATGGATTATCTTTGCGGGATGAGCGTGTAGAGATGAAGAAGGACTGAACTCAGAAGCTGTCATTTCACATGCAGCATTTCGGGTGCTTTTTGCACCTGTTTTGGTGTTTTGATTTGACTTTTAATAAAATATTGAGTATAATATATTCATGCTCTTTGACGTTCCGTTCCAAACCCTAACCCGTCGCCAACAGGCGACAAGGGAGGCAGAAATGCCGTACAGGATGAGACCGGCAAAACCAGTTGTCCACGAGGCTCTTCCTATCCATGGCGATGGAGTGCCAGAGGCGAAGTACGGATGGTATGACCTTACGGAGCTGGCGGAAATTGCCGGTGTCCCGGGGTACCTCCTCCTCGAGCGTTTCCTCGACTTCGGGATTGACTCGATGCGAATCCGCGGAGAGAAGATGAAGTTCTTCTACTTTATGGCAACGCCCTGCCATGGCCTGGAGAGGTTCGAGATCTTCTCCCTCAACATTCGCGACCGCAATGACGACTGCATGAAGTGTCGTTGCTGGGGCAGGATGAAGGAGATGCGGCTCGGCCGTTACGCCGAGAACCACCGCGTGTACGTTTCCGCGGGGTGGGGAGTCAAGGTGCTCGCGGAAATCCAGAAGAACCTCGTGCCCGCGCCCGTCGCTTAAGTAAGTGGTGGGAAGTAGATGCGCAGCGCGGTAAACCCCCTAACCCGTCGCCAACAGGCGACAAGGGAGGCAGAGATGACCAACGCGATTCCGATTTTTTTCGTTCTGATCGTTGTGGCATCCGCTCTCGGCTACATCCTACGCGATAATGCTCTCGGCTACATGTTCCTGGTTGGAGTGTTCATACTCGTCACCGCCGGGGTTGCCTACACGTGGATCTTCATCCCCATGTTCGGCGAGATGTGGGCTGAACTGGCCTTTCTTGCGACGACTGGGGCGTTTTGCCTAGGTGATTGGCTGGGTGGACGGCGTTAGGCGAGATAGGAACGGAACAGAACTAAGGCGTGTCAGCGCCAACAACAACTCCGACGGAGCATCTGCCAGTGCTCCGTCATTCATTTTGTAAAAGAATTTGGCGCGGAAGAGAAAAATTTAATACAGTGGAGTTACGCGGAAGTTTATCCCGCACCAAAAAGCCATGGGTGTAAGCCCATGGTGCGGGGTTTACATACGCCACCCGGGTGGCGTATGTACGGTTTTCCGAAATTCTTGCAATTTTTCACTGCCTCCCCTATCCTATAATGAAATCTCAAGCACTCCTATATAGGGAAAGGAGGTGGACGGAATGGCCGCATTTGCAGACATACTTCAGATTCTCGTTGAACTTCTTCTATCCGCATTCGGCCAATTTTCTGTTCCGCCTCTCAATCCCGATACACGCGCGGCGGCAGAAAGCGAAGACAACGAACGCTTTGAAGGTGAACGTTTTGAAGTCGATATTCCCGCTGTAGCCGGAAAAATGAGTTTTGCCGCAGAGGAGCGCCGGACCGAAATCGTCACGCGCCTCGCTCTTTCAGAAGAAGCGATTGTGGCGGGACTTTTTGCGAAAGCCCGCGAGTGGGCAGAAACCGCAGAGTGTGCAATCCAAAAGAAATTCCCGAAATTCAAGAAAAGAATCAAAATTGCAATCACGGAAATACGCGCTAATGGCGACATAACAGCGCTCCGCATTCTCACGATTGACGCACGCGGACGATAGTTAAAAAACGGGATTCCCCCCGTTTCTTTTTTTGCCGCGAGAGCCGGTTGAAAAAACTTGTCAAGTAAAAAACATCGGATTTATCCCGTCACTATACCCAACCTTATCCCAAAGATTTCCACTCCCTTTTCCACTGCTTTCACCCATAAATTGGCTTTATCAAAACCTATTGTGATAAAGAACTAAAAATCTAATCACAGCATACCGCATTCAGTCAATCAGCCAAAAAGGGGAGTATAATAAAAACGAAACCTCGCTTGAGGGATCAAGGCTTTAGATCAAAATACACAAAGGGATTTTTGTTCAAGACCGGGTGCGTGAGAGGCGCACCTGTGCGACAGCCCAATTAGATGTAGTGCTAAAGAATACTGTCCCGTCAAGCGGGGTTTTTGTTTGTCCGGATTAGAGCCCAAGCGCGTCTGCGGTCTGCTTAATGAGAGATATGGTAACTGGCGCGGGAAGTAAACTATAGGCCTTCTTCCCCTCATCATCAGTAATAGTCCATGGCTCCTCGATAACTTTGACCGCACCCTTTTCCAATTCATACCGATATGCAGGCGTAACCTCATACTCGTCCACATATTCGTTCGCTTCTGCTACGGGTATGGAGTTTCTCAAAAATACTTTTGGCACGCCCTCGAGCTTCATCAGCATCCGTATGACGTTTGCGTCAACTTCAATCCGATCGCGAATCACCTCAATCCCGAGCTCATCCCCTTCTTTTGACACCATGCGCGCCCTGCCGCACGATGCATTATCACAGATAAGATAAAATTCTTTTTTCTCTGCGTCGTAGCCGATCTCGCGCGTTCGCAACAGTTTGAGAGAACGCGGCGTCTGGCATACGGGGCAAATGACGCGGTGGCGCATCCGTTCATCAATCACTGCTTCGGGAACGTCTATAAACACAAAAAAGTCCGGATCGTCGCGATACCCAATAAGCGCCCGGAAATATAAGGAGTATGAAACCTGATCAAGATTCCGGGGAAATCCGTCAATAAAAATCGCCTTCCTGCCGACGCGATCGATCTCGCGCTCAACCAGAGACAAAATAACCTCTGTTGGCAAAAGCGTTTTTGTGTCGCGGCCAAGAATCACGTCAAGCGCTTTTTCAACGGTGATAAATCCCCGATAGCGCTTTTTCAAAAAATTGGTCACTTCGCTCGCTTTGCCTCCTTCGATATCCTTGTGAACGCTCCGGACAATATCGCCAACTGAAATATGGGCGACCCGGTCGCCGCCAAGCGCTTCCATAAAAAGTTTCGAGTACGTCCCCTTGCCCGAATTTTTCGGCCCGAGCAAAAATCCGACAAATGTATGATCCTGGAGAAAATCGCGAAGTTTCTCGATCTCCGGCCCGGCTTTTCTGTCAAAATACTTTCTCCGTTCCACTGGGTCTTCAAGTCGGAATTCTTCTTTGACTCCTTCAATTTTTGTCTTGAATATAGGGAATGAAATTCCTTTCATACCTTCCTAAAGTATCAATAATCGTCTGAAAATTCAAGATGCGTCCCGCATGTTGCGGAACGCATCTTTTACCCCGCAAACAGAAAACCATGGGCGTAAGCCCATGGTGCGGGGTTTACTTCAGTCATTATGCTTCAAATCGTTTCTCCACCGCATTCCAATCAATCGCGTTAAAAAACGCTTCGATGTAATCCGCGCGCTTCAGGCCGTAGTCAAGCACATACGCATGCTCAAAGACATCAAGCACCAGCAAGGGTTTTGCGCCCGCAAGATGCCCAAAATCATGCTCATTTACCCAAAGATTGAAGAGATTTCTCGTCAAAACGTCTTCATACAAAATCGTCCAGCCAATCCCACGCATGCCCCCGACCGCCTTAAAATTTTTCGCCCAGGCGTCGTATGTTCCGAATGTTTGGGAAATTTTTTTGTGGAGTCCGGAAGCGGAATCAAGCGCCCCACCAGTACGCGCCATATTCTTGAAATAAAGTTCGTGGAGTCGCATGCCGTTAAATTCCCATGGGAACCGGCGCTTTAGTTCCGCATACGCGGGCGTGTCTGCTTTGTCGTTTTTTTCGAGGTCTTGAAACGCTTCAATAAAGGTATTGGTATTTTTCACATACCCTTGATAGAGCGTAAAATGGTTTTTCAAAAGCGTTTCAGAAAATCCAGGCGTTCCGATCAGATGATCATAATTTTTTGGTTCGTACATATACTCGAATAACGAATTATGAATTAAGAATAATGAAAAATTCTATGGCGGTGGTTTGAACGCTCGCGGACCAATTCGCAGCACCTTAGAAAACCTCACCAAGCTTTTTGAAGGTGCCCTTCCCGAGAGCGTCATCGATACTTCGTGCTAGATCCAGTAACCTTCCATTCAAAGCCGCCCTGCCAAAATGTTCAAATACTAATACAGGGTCTCCTTTGTATTTCTCTGGATCCTTCTTATACAAATGAGACATAAGATTAGTCAACAGCATCCTCTCTTTAAAGTAAGAATAAAATACGGGATCCCCATCCTCGTCCGCCGCTGAAATTTCATTCGCTATGGCTTCCGGTTCGGAATTTATCCCTTCAATTCCATTTGGGTGATCCTTCAGAAACTTCGCGCGAAGCGTATCTCTTTTTGCTAAATCTTCTGCAAGTTCGGGGATCTGAGAAAAATAAGAATTTACAAATCTTCTCGTCAATCCTTCTGTAACCGCCTCATTTAATTTTCTGAAATAAACCTGTCCTTCCCTTGAATAGATCCCTAAACCAGCCCTTCGTTGAGTCCCGACTCCTCCTTGAATTTCTGTGCTATTGTAGGCCATGGCATGTAATGCCTCATGAACAGCTACAAGTGCATTTTTAAGAATATTATTGCTGTCTACAATTTCTATTCGTTGTTTTATTTCATCCCAGTGGCCCGCCTTAATCTCTTGCGACTGCGTTTCAGGGTTCCACCGTCCTTCGATGTTTACTTTTTTGCCCTGGAATTCGACAACCTGTTCTGCTCTGATATGAAAATATTCCGGCTTAAATCGAGGAGCTCTACCTCCATATCTTTTCGCGAATTCGGGCAAAAACTTCACTATCTGTTTGAGAACGGAAATTTCTTCGGGGGTCTTATCCCTCTCTCCTTCTATAGGAGAGGCATTTTCGAAGCGCCATTTCTTAAAGGATGTTTCTTCTTTCTGTTCCTTTTTTGTTCCTCCAACGACTTTATCGATACTGCTTGATTTAAATTCAAATTTTTCCATATAATTATGCGCTAAGAATTATCGGGGTGATTTTAAACCGGTTATTTTTTGGCAAAATCATAACAACTTTGTATCTACTTCTTATATTCCTCAGCGTCAGAATTGAAAATGATAATTAAAAAATCAGGGAATAATTTGAAGTCCATTTTCAGTAAAAGATACTCGAATATCGCCCGATTCGTCGGTTCTTAATATTGTAGCACCAAACGCTCGAATCCTGTCAATCACTTCCGCATGCGGATGGCCATAGCGATTCCCCGTGCCTGCAGAAATAACGGCATATTGCGGCGAAACTGCAGACAAAAACTCTTCCGACGTTGATGTCCGTGAGCCGTGGTGCCCGACT
>CAYHJX010000010.1:14971-21216 GCA_964357005.1 uncultured Candidatus Saccharibacteria bacterium
CCCGACTTTCAAGATATCGGCGCGAACGGGAAATCCGAAAAACAAAAGCTGGTATTCAATCTCTTTTTCCGCGTCGCCCGTAAGAAGAATGGAGCCCGCAGGCGACACAAGTTTTGCAACAACCATTGAATCGTGAATTTCCTTTGAATGTATTTGGGAAACGTCTTTGAGCGGTGAAAAAATATCAAGAAAAAGATTTTGTGCGATACGAATGCGTTTTCCAACGCGCGCCTGAATAATCGGAATATGCCGCTCGTCTAATACGCGCTCCCATTCTTTTTCCTCCGCGCTTCCGTATTCAGCCCCGCTTTCGATAACTCTACCTACGCGGTAGCGCTTCAAAACTTCGGTAAGGCCGGAAATATGATCCGCGTGGGGATGCGTAAGAATCAGTAAGTCAATCGACCGATCCCAGAAAGGCATTGCGCGTCCGAGATGCGCTAAAACTTGATCGCCCGGCCCGCCGTCAACCAAAATCTGATTCCCATTCGGCGCCTCAATAAAAATTGCATCCCCTTGTCCTATATCAAAAAATGTTATTGAGGCGTCTTGTTTTCCCTCAAGAATTAATACGCCGTACCATATGAAAAAAACAATCGTTCCGAGAGCACCAAGAAAAGTAATTTTATATTTTTCCTTGACGCGGTGCATACATGCGAAACGAAATAAAAAGAATAAAGAGCGCTATGAGAAGCGGAGCAATTCCCGAAACTGATGCGGGGATTGAAATGGAAGCATACGGAACGCGGGAAAAAAGTTCAATCACCCGGATCATATACTCAAGCAGTACCCATGCGAAAAATCCCGGAATGGATGCAAGGGAACTACTCAAAAATCCGAGTACTCCGGTAAGAAATCCGAAAAACATGGTATAGGGAACCGCAAGAACAACAAGGACATTTGAGACAGGACTCACTAACGAAACGCTCCCGAAAAGAATTATGATAAGCGGAAGAACTGCGGCTTGCGCGCCAAGGGTTTCGGCAAGGGTATGAAGTACCAAAGAACGTTTCTCTGTATCGCGAAGCGTCCTCTTTCCTATATACGACTTTAATCCCTCACGAATCCGCATGACGTAGGCCTCAATCCGCGGAGAGAAAACGACAAGCCCGATTGTTGCAAGAAAACTCAACTCAAACGCCGCGTCAAACCGAAGCACGTACGGATTGAGAAATACCATAAGGGCCGCGGCACAGGCAAGCGCATTTCGAATGTTATATACCCGTCCCTCGCGCTCGGCAACCAAAATTAAAATCCCCATAATCCCCGCGCGGACAACGGACGGCGCGGCTCCGGTAAGAATCACAAATCCGACAATGCCCGCGGCCGCGATCCAAAACGCGGTGTAGAAGCGGACTGTGAAAAATAAAAGGAGTGACATAAAAAAAGTTGCAACAAGCGTAATGTTGTATCCGGAAAGCGCAACCAAATGAGTAACGCCGGTTTTCCGAAACGCCTCGGTAAGCTCCTCGGGCAAAGATTCCCGTTCGCCCAACAGTAACCCCTTCAGAAACGCGCCGTGCGGCTCGGGCAAAATCCGCTCGATATTTTCTTCAAACGCGCGCTTTCCCTTTGAAAGATAGATAAGAATTCTGTTACCGGCTCTACGTCCGGTCTCCGCGATTCGCGGAAATGCGACAACTGCTTTGATCCCGTCTTTTTTTAAATACGCGGGATAATCAAAATCGCCGAGCTTTTCCGGTTTTTCAATTGTGCCGCGAAGCGCGAGTATATCGCCGATCTGGTATTCCGGAGATCTCGCGGCCGTGATACGAACGTCAAATCGAGAAACCTCGCGGCCATCAAGCGCAGTTATCCGAAATCGAAAGGTCTGCGATTTTTCCCCGCGCGAAGGGTCGCGGAGAACATACCCCTCCATCGCGAAATAGTTTCCGTAGAATGGTCCGACATCGGGGCGCATTGATTCATACCAATCAAAACGGAATATGCCAAAAATGAACGCGAAAACAAAAAAACCGTATGCCGCAAATACATACGATTTTTTTACCCCGTTAGAAGTCCGATGCGTTAACGCATCGGCAGACACTTTTAGTGTCTTACTTCTAACGGGGCGAGTTACACCAAAAAGAATGATAAATGCGGCCCCGAGAAATCCAATCCATAAAACAGTATACGGCACCGGAACAAATGAACGAATAGCAATACCCGCAACAAACGAAACAAGAACAAAGAAAAAAATCCGCGATTTGGTCATTTTTATAACAAATCAATCTGTAACTATCCCTGCATATATTTGAAATTAACTGTACCGAACTTCACTGACATTGGAAATGCCATACCCGCGATAACAGGATTCGCATACATTGTACATTTATCAAGCTATAGCTTGATAAATGTACAACCCCCTGACTACAAATTAAAGTGGCGGCGAACGATGTGCTCATTCTTCCCTAAAGATGGTGTCCTGAAATGGAGAACGTATTTCTGAATTTCAAAAAGGTGCGAAAGGTAATCAATGGTATCGCGGCAGTCAGATGGATGTACAAATACACTCTTATGATACTGAAAACATCCAATTCGCTTTAGCTGAAAATGAAATTCGTCACGCGCCCGCTTCTGTTCCTCCGGAATGTCATACAAGATGATGGTCCACTTTCTGTCCCAGCGCTCTGGTGTCATGAGCTCCAACCCATCATCTATATCATCGAGCATTATAATCCTTCTTTTTCCGTTCTCTGTAATAGAAAGTACTTCTTTTCCGTTTTCCATTCGGAATTCGATCAATCGATCATCTTCAAGTTTATTAAGGGACCGCCCTAAAGACCGATCGCTAAATTTTCTCTTTTGCTTTTTTAATAACGGTTTTAAAAGTTGTATTGCATTCGGCGCTGAGGCCGCAACAAGCACCAAACCACTTATGGCCAGCACTGCGAGAATCCCCCGTGCAACATGCCCTATTCTTTCTTTTCGCTTCCTTTCCCTCATATGTACATATAATAAGCTATAGCTTGGTAAATGTACATAATGACAAAACGAAAAAAGTCAGGATTTATTTTAAAAAGAAATGCCGCCGCGATTCGCGCTAAAACCAACCTATCTCTTTAATTCCTTCCCCACTATGATTTATTGAGCCAATATACGATTTTACTGATTATCATCCACAAATTCCACAATAAACCAAAAAGCAAACAATCCTAACTGACCGGATGCAATACTACCTATAGTGCGAGAGTACCAAAAAAGAACAGCGGAGCAAAAATAAATTACCGCACTCTATATTTTCTTCATAGCATCAAGTTGAATCAGGGTAAGGGGCCAAAATTCATCCAGCCATGCTGAATATTACCAATGTTGATGAACCAATAATTTCCGTTTTTATCTATCAATCTATTATATTGCCAAATCACTATATCGCTTACCTGGATAGGAACGTTTCCGACACCGTCTCCATTTCCAAAAATTCTCGTATAGGGAACATTACCTCTATATGCCGCCCAAACGGTACCGTCTGTTTTTAGTAAGTAATCCTCAAAGATGAAAGCGATATTGCCCGCACCATGTTGTGCTGGAGTTCCGGGATCACCTTTATCTCCTTTCTCTCCTTGCGCCCCCTGTTCTCCCTGGTCACCCTTATCTCCCTTGTCCCCTTTCGGCCCTTGAATGTTCCAGGTAAGAAGCGTTTCGTTCTGATTACAGGAATCATTTTCGTAAATGATTTTAATAGTGCCGTTTTTTGAAACGCAAGCCGTAATTTCACCCTCAACGGCTTTTGAGTACGACCATAAACCAACAATAAGAATAAAAGCTCCTACCCCTATAAATAGGAATTTGTTCTTCATATTCATGTTAATCTTAATAGTAATCTACCTTCTCTTTAGCACCACCGCCTCAATTGGCCAACCCTTTTTGAAATATCCGCATATGTTGTTTTTTCTTTAAAAAATCAATATTCGAGCCCTCGTTTTCCTTTTACTCCTTTCTCGTACGGATGCTTGATGTCCTTCATCTCGGTCACTAAATCTGCTCGATCAATAAATTCTTGAGGCGCGTCACGGCCGGTAAATATAAGGTGTAAGGTTTCAGGTGTAAGGGTTAAAAGTTCTAAAACTTTTTCTTTGGGAATGAGATTCAGGGAAACGGCGTTATTCACTTCATCCAAAATGACGATATCCCATTTTCCGGATATGATTTCGGATTTGGCGTATTCAAGGGCTTCTTCTGCGGCTTTTTCATGTTCTTCCCGCGGAAGTGTATCTCCCAAAATCCCCACAAATCCTCTCCCCTTTTTTACGAGCCGAAACTCCCCTGTGCCTTTTATCTCAATATCATCCTCGCCCGACTTCCACGGCCCTTTGATGAACTGAACCATTAGGACGCGTTTCCCCTCGCCCACGGCTCGCACGGCAGCCCCCAAGGCCGCCGTTGTTTTCCCTTTTCCGTTGCCAGTAAATATGTACAACACTGTTTCTATTTTTATTTAATCATCAACAAAAAAGAGCCGATGCAATGAGAGACAATGGGAAAACAAAATTGCTTGGTTTCTCCGCCGTTAGGCGGAGAAAATTTTGTTCGACCCTTTAGATGCGACCGCCGCAGGAGCGGCCGCATCGTGTCTCGAATTGCATCGGCGATTTTTCAACACCCTCCCGTGGAGGTCCCACACTGAAAACACGTTTTGCAGGAACCCGTCTGAATGAGCATGCCGCCACATTCGCGGCATACTGAATCTGCGAATACATGATTGTTTGACTCAATCGCTGTTGCAAATCCGTTTGGAAGCGGCAGCGGGTCTTTGGCAAGAACGATTTTTTCCTCTTTTATTTCCGTCACAGACGCCGGAACTTCTTTGGGCGCACCTTTCACGCCGATTTCATCAAGATCGGACTCGGACAAAAACCGAAGCGCAAGATAGCGAAAAATATAGTCGGTGATCGATGTCGCAACTTGAACATCGGGATTTTGCGTGTAACCTGAGGGTTCAAACCTTCCATAGACAAACTTTCGCGCAAGGGTTTTTAAGGGAACCCCGTACTGAAGCGCGGTTGAAACGGAAATCGCAAATACATCGAGAAGTCCCGCAAGCGTTGAACCCTGCTTTGACATCCTGATGAAAATTTCCGCAAGCTCGCCATTGTCAAACATGCTGTAGGTAATGTACCCCTCGTGTCCCGCAATCGAGAATTTGTGCGTCTCCGAAGGGCGGGTCGGCGGCAATTTTCTCCGAAACGGCTTTTCTTCTTTTTTCGCGCTTCCTCTCCCTATTGTTGATGTCACCAGGGGCTGGGCTGATTTTGACCCGTCGCGGTAGACCGCAAATGCTTTCAAACCAAGTTTCCACCCCATAATGTAGGCCTGCATAATTTCATCCGCGGTCGTGTCTGATGACATGTTGAATGTTTTTGAAATGGCGCCCGAAATAAAGGGCTGTGCCGCCGCAACCATTTTCACGTGTCCCTGCCAATGAATCGAGCGCATGCCATGGGTGGGCTTTACTGCGCAGTCAAAAACCGGAAGATGTTCATCATTCAACCCTGGAGCGCCCTCAATCGTGCCTTTTGATTCGATATGGGCGACTATGGAATCCCGGTCTGCTTCGCCATATCCCAAGTTCGTAAGCGCTTGGGGAACTGCGGTATTCACAAGCTTCATGGTTCCGCCGCCCACCAGATGTTTTGTTTTAACAAGCGCGAATTCCGGCTCAATCCCGGTTGTTGCGCAATCCATCATAAGGGCAATTGTTCCGGTCGGCGCAAGGACTGTCACCTGCGAGTTTCTCACGCTGTATTTTTGCGCGTGAGAAAGCGCTCCGTCCCATGCTTTTGCGGCGGCTTTATAAATCTCCCTATCGCGAACCCGGTCTTCCCGGACGCGCTCCAGGGCGTCGCGGTGCATCGAAATCACCCGAAGCTGGGGATCCTGGTTTACGGCATACCCTGCATACGGCCCTATTTTTCGGGCAATTTCCGCGGAATACCGGTATGCTTCTCCGGTCATCAGAGCGGTAATCGCGCCGGCCGTATGGCGCGCCTCGTCCGAGTCGTACGGCATCCCCCACGTCATCAGAAGCGCCCCCAAATTTGCATACCCAAGGCCGAGCTCGCGGAAATCGCGGGCGTTTTTTCGGATTTTTTCCGTTGGATAGCTCGAGCCGCCGACAAGAATTTCTTGGGCAAGGATCACCACGTCAACCGTATGGATAAAATCGCGAACCTGGAATGATCCGTCGCTATTCAGATATTTGAGCACGTTGATTGACGCAAGATTGCATGCGGAATTATCCAAAT
>CAYHJX010000011.1:0-3977 GCA_964357005.1 uncultured Candidatus Saccharibacteria bacterium
TTGAGATCGTGAGATTTGAGGTGGAGGCAAGGTTTGACACTCGAAGTGCAGAGGTGGAGGCAAATGTGGTGATTGAGAGATAGCTTGTGGTTGCCTGGGTTGCGGTGGCAGTGGTGGTAATAAGGCCGCCGTTCAAAGTTTGTTGTCCTGTCCAGGTGTTTGGATTTGCAAGGTTAAGGCCAATGGTTCGGGCGGTTGAACCGTTGTATGTTCCTGAAAACGTCAGTGTGCCGTCTGTTGCGGAAAGGCCAGCAAGGTTTGAACCGAGCGCAATGCCGGAAATGGTTGAATTGGCAAGGTTTGCGTTTGATACTACTCCTGAGTTGGTAATGCCGGCAAAGCTTGCGTTGCCTGATAACGAGAGCGTGGTTCCCTGGGCATCGGTGAAAAGAATGTCCTGGAATGTGGAAGAGGCAGTGGTGCTTGTTGCGGAGATATATCCCACATTCAAGGAGCCAATGGAAGAAGTGGCAATGACAGCTCTTCCAAGAACTGCAAGCGCAGTGGTGGTTGCTTCGGTAGAGGTGGATATGACAGATGTTAGTTTTGCGAATGTTGATGAGGCAGTGAATGGAGTCAGGAGACCTACTGCAGTTGAGGTCGGAGTTAAGTAATTTCCTCCTCCGGCTTGGGTGTAGGTGAATTCATTGGGAATAGATGCGCTTCCTGATTCGCAGACAGAACCCGTGACCTGCACAACTCCTTGGTTTGTGATCTGGAGGCATTGGGTCGCGGTGTTGCCGAGATTTGAAATGGTGAGATTAGAGGTTGAGGCAATGGTGGAAGATAAGTAAGTTGTCGTAGCTTCAGTTGATGTTGCGCGAATTATCACAAGATTTGTAATCGTGGAAGTTCCGCTATTTGCGAGAATACCGCCTGAAAGAGTAGAGAGGCCGGATGCGGAAAGAGTCGTAAGGGACGCAGTACCAGCTGTTAAGGAATCAGGTCCGATATCAATTGAGCCGAAATTCGGGGTAATTGAGCCGGAATCCAGGGCTCCAACGGTCGTAAGAGACGAGGTAATAATGCCGGAACCAAGCGTAGTTCCGTTCAAAACAGAAACACCATTGATGAAGTATGTCTGCCCCGAAGCAAGATTTATATTTCCGCTTACCGAAAGAGAACCAACGCTCACTCCGCCATCAAATGTGGCGCCAGCGCGGAATGTTGAAGTTGCATTTACCGTAAGTTGGTCAGATGAAAGATCACCCAAAAAAATATTTCCAGTCGCGCCGAGATTCGAAAGCGTGGTTGATCCAGTAACACCAAGAGTTGAAGAAAATGTTCCTGCACCCGTGACACCAAAAGTTCCCCCGACAGCCGCGTTATTTGAAACCGTAAGCGCGGATGTCGATGCAAGTGTTGTAACGGCAAGATATGTTGATGTTGCTTGGGTTGTAGTACCGAACTGAATCGAGAGATGAGAAATTGACGATGACGCATTCACAATCATTCCGATTGTCGAAGTTGGAGTTACATACGCATTTGATGCAATAGTGGTCCAAATATATTCTCCAGCGCCTCCGCCCGACGCATCAGTGCCGCAGGAAAATTTTCCGGTTGACGAATTATAAAGAACTGCCTGCGATTCGGTATTGCAGTTACCAAATTCAGATTGGAAAAATCCATTTGAAATGGTAAGTTGAGAAGTTGAAGCATTTCCGTTTCCCAAAATCGAAAATAAATTCATTCCTGTTGAATCTTGAATTTGAAAAATATCTGCGCTTTGTCCTGACGAACCGCGAATTGAAAGACCAGTCACACCCGAAGATGTCGCCTCAATTGTCAAAAGCGAGGTGCTGATTGGCGTCGTCGTGCCAAGTCGTGATTGTGTGCTTGTTGAAAGGAGCGTATCAGCAACAAGAGCAAATGCTGACGAGTTGATCCGATGACGGGGAGACAATGCTTCCCACGACGATGATGTGCTATTGTATACCTCAACCTGTAAATACACTTCGTCTCGGGAAGTAAAATCAAAATCTAATACGTCAGAACATTCTGACGTATCGCCGATATTTGCATTAAATACTCCTTCTTTAACGACAAGCGAATGTGTGCACGGATCACCGGAGCCGGATGGCCACACGCGCGTTCCGCCGCTTGATGCGGTGTAAAGAGAAAAGCGAAAGTTATACGATGTCCCGGTGCCGCCAAGAAGGTTCCCGCTCGAGTCAGTGAGACGACCTTGATAGCTCATGATTCGCGGAACCCCCGAAGCGGCGTATGTTGTTATAACAAGAAACGAGGAAAGAATTAAAATCAATCCTGCTGAAAAGAGGAAAATCTTTTTCGTAAAAACGCGGGTTGTTGAGAGGATTTTTCGCTTCACAAGTATGCATATATTTTAGCACGCAATTTTTGCATACATATCGAATTTTCTTGTGGAAAAAAATAATCATTTTTTGCAGGTATTTACGATATTTTTGATATCAAAAATAACCTTAATAAAAATATATAAAGATTGATAACGCCATATCTTATTTAGTAAGGTTTATCTTTGTTCTCATTGGCAGAAGACACAAAGCTAAGGAAAGTAAAATCGACTCTGTGCGTACGAACTTGCCATTATCCCCCCTTGACAGGGTACAAACAAATGCGGTTTTTGCGGTATAGCTCTGTGTGGGATCAATCAAAAAATCCGCATGTGCGGATTTTTTGATTGATCCGGCTGCCTATGCTTCGCCAGAATTACGTCAAATCCTTCTTTTTTTCCTCAAATTCACGCTTGTCAATCTCGCCCTTTGCATATCGCTCCTTCAAAACATCAAGGGCTGACTTCCCTGCCGTATCTCCTTTACCCTGATGGACGATCCACTTAACAAGTGCAACAATGCCAGCAATAATGAGAACCCACCAAAGAATCATGAATAACCCGCCAAAAAAACCAAACGTGCCAAAACCATTCATCATAGGATTCGTGTATTTATCGCCATTGAGGGGAGACGACCATCCTCCCCACATCATCTGCATCATAGGCATCCAACCATTGCTGACACCGGAAACAACCGCTGAAGTGTCACACCCAGAAAGGCGTTTACCCATTACAATATGAATTTGTTCTTCACCTTCTTCTCCATGCGCCTGGATCATCATTGCGTTCATTGCGGCATGGGAGTCACCCATCATCTGCCCCATAAAGTATTCACCAAGAACTCCAAACTGCTCGTCATTGAGATCTACACACGCAATTTCTTTGGCTTGAAATTTATCCCATAATTCTTCACCTTCCTTTTCTTCGCGGAGCGTGTGTTCAACAACCGTATTCCAATCGGCAGAAGAATTGGAAAATCCGCTCATCATTTGAGCATTCACGCCGTTGGCGAACGAACCAATGATGATCGCGGAAAAGATTACAAAAATAAGTTTTTTCATAATTAACAGTTAGCCGAATACTAATACCTTGTCCGAACTTTCGACCATCTTAAACAAGTCGGACATTGTAGAAACCGGACATACCTTGCTCTCGCTTTTGCCGCGCAATTCTAAGCAAGTGCCGCACGCATACATTCCACCTTTCAACTCTTTGAACTCTGTTGCTTTTGCCGATATATCAAAATCTTTCGTGTCGGGAATAGTGTCAAGTTCCGATCCCTCATTCAATAAGAAGATTTCCACTCGATGTCCGGCTTTGAGTGCGGTGATTCCGAGACGAAATGCATTCCACACATGCTCTGGTTTATTTGATTGTAAGATAATACCGAGTTTCATGAAGCCCCACGCGCAAGCGCGTGGTATCCTGTGTTACTGGATTTCTCCCACGCGTGCACGTGGGGCGGAATCCAGCACCGAAGACCACCATTCATCCACGGGCAAGCCCATGGTCTTCTGGTGCTGTGATAAAATTATTGTACTGCACGTGTCACCTTTTATAAAGATGGCAATCTTCGCCTCGGCTGAAGTGACCCCCCGATAAAAAACGTCGTCGTTCGGTCCCACCGGGATTCGATTTCCCCCTCGGAAATCCCTGGGTTTCGCCG
>CAYHJX010000011.1:4077-7232 GCA_964357005.1 uncultured Candidatus Saccharibacteria bacterium
TTTGCGTGCTTTGGAACCTCACTCGCCTCGCTCGTTCGGTCCCACCGGGATTCGATTTCCCCCTCGGAAATCCCTGGGTTTCGCCGTGTCTTCGACACATGGCAAAACCCTTCTCATCCCGCCGCACGCAAAGCAGTTTGCGTGCTTTGGAACCTCACTCGCCTCGCTCGTTCGGTCCCACCGGGATTCGAACCCGGGTTTTATGGCTGAGAACCACACGTCCTGGGCCTCTAGACGATGGGACCATAACACTTTTGCGAAAAATCTATTATATCACGCATCACAAGGAAATAAAGACCTAGTGCGTCAGCTAACGGACTAGGCAATTGAAGTGATCAATTCCTCATGTTCTTCTTTTTGAGGAATTGCTTGGAGAAAAAGAGTAACTATATACGCAAGATAGAAAAGTACGCGAATCTCTTTGATAGACAATCTGCATCGATCGCAATGCGTATGCCACCCCCAGTCAAAGAGCCACACTAACCTCCCGCCGCAGAAAAGACACCATCCAACCGCAAGTTCTTGTTCGTCTTCCATCGCGCTCCCCCTTTTCTGCTACTCGGCGATGCTTCAATTGTACTATTCTTCTATCCGTCGACAACCGAGAATTCCACAATTGCATTATTTCTCCTTCCAATATTCTTCTTGCCGCACAAGGAGTTTCTTTATGTGTTCGGGATAGGCCATAACCTCCTCGACAATCCGTTCCATCCTCATTCCTTGACTTCCTTTTATAAGAACGAGGTCGCCCGGACGAATGAGTGATTGAAGCATTTTTCCCGCAGAAATTGAATTTACAAAAGAAAATATTTTTTCTGTCCCAACTCCTCGTTTTGCCGAGCGCAGCGCCTTCATCTCATCCCCGATAAAACGCGCCCGCGGCCCCACCGTGAGGAGAATGTCGACAAATTCACTTGCGGCGCGCCCAACATCGCGGTGAGCATCTTCGGAAAAACGCCCAATCTCAAGCATATCGCCAAGAACCGCAATTTTTCGTTTTGCGGGAAGTATTCGGAGAAGTGAAAGCGCCTCACGCATTGATTCGGGAGCGGCGTTATACGTATCATCGATAAGAAAAGAATTTTTGATCCCGCGAAGAATGTTGAGACGCCCCGGCGGCGGTTCATATGTCATACACGCGTCCACGATCTCGGCGATATCCATCTTCATGATAAGCCCAACCGCGCATGCCGCCCCCGCGGCATAGAGTTGCGGCGTTCCAACACCATGCGGCAAAAAAGCAGATGTCACTTTTCCTTTGTACTGAATTTTAAACAGCATCCCATCGGGCATATCCCCGAAATCTTCCTCATGCTTCATTCTCAATTCGGAATGCATGATCCGAACGTCTGCATTGAGCGACTTTCCGTAACTTACGATATTCGCTTTTGTCTTCCCTCTCATCGAAAATACAACGGCATCATCCCGATTGAGCACGACATACCCATTATCTCGCAATGCAGAGATAAGTTTTGCCTTCTCTTCGGCAAGCGACTGGGAATCTTTGAAAAATTCGACGTGCACCGGAATGTCGCCGATCCGTGTGACGACCGCAACATCGGGCCGCGCAATGGAAATGAGTACATCCATATCGCCCGGCCGGTCAATCCCGTATTCAAGAATAAGAACCTCGGGATACTCACCGCGCTTCAAAGAAAGCCTGACCAAAACGCCGAGAAACGCAGCCATCCATCCGAGTACATTTCTCCCGTGGTGCCGGACCCCGAGAATCGTCAAAGGAAGCCCTATTTCGTTATTATAGTTTTTCTCGGCAGTCCGCACGGAAAAGCGCTTTGCCAAAACCGCCCGAATCGCGCCGCGCGTTGATGTTTTCCCCACGGAACCCGTCACGCCAACAATAACCGGATCGTACGCCCGGATAACGCGCCGCGCTAAAAACGCAAGAATGATTTGGAGAATTGACTTAGACACGTTCTTATGATATGCTATATTATCACAAATTCCTATCCGTATGGGTAGGTCGGCCGTCTCCTCATGGAGTCGAGCTAAGGCGGTCTGGTTCCTGCCGCAGCCAAGGAGCCGTTCTTTCAAGGAGGTGCCGTATGGCACTGAAGCTCGACATCACGCGCGGCCCGGACGGTCTAAGCCTCGAACATGCAGTGTTCCACGGTGACTCGTCAGCGCGACTGACAGTCACCTTCTCCGTCGAGTTTGCCAGAGCCAAAATAATGGTACTGGCGGAAATTGACGGGGCCACTCGTGCCGATGGAAGCGGGCATGAGTGGATCATTGAGGGCCGCATCGTTGATCTAAACGACCCTCGGCCGTTTTTCAAATCGATCAAAGGGTCAAGCTTCCGTGGGCAGTACTCAACCCAAGATCGCAAGGGCGAGCTACTGGTCGGCAACCTGCAGGAGGGCCCGTGCGGCGCCGACCTCTGTCACAAAACGGGAAGCCGTTTCTGGTGTCAAGAGTGCCAGGGCGGTTACTGCTCCGAGTGCGGTCTGCTCCATGTCTGCTTCTCGGGCCACCCAGTCCGAGCACTTCCCCAACGGATCTAGTTTCAACCCCGAACCCTCGGCGGCCTTCACGGCACCGGGGGTTCTCGCTTTTTAAATAAAGAACTACCACAGTTCATGCTCAAGCGAGCCGGTAGGCGGTTAAGATACTTTCTTTTCAGACAATGGGAGGGAAAAATTGCTTGGTTTTCTCCGACGTAATATCGGAGAAAAATTTTTTCCGACCTTTTAGTGAGGGAGCCGCCGGAGCGACCGAATCGTGTCTGAAAAGAAAGTATCGAAAACCGCTATTGCGAGCCCTACTCATCAGGGGGAATTTCATAATAATTCAACATATACTCCGCGAGATCGTAAAACGCAGGCGTCAGAGTGTTTGCCGCAAACCGATTCCCTTTCGGTTCATTCAGCTGGATATACACAAGAAATCGCGGCTCAAATGCGGGCGCATAGCCGACGAGCGTATGGATTGATTCGTCCGAGTATCCCGTGCCGTCTTTTCGCGGAATCTGGGCAGTTCCGGTTTTTCCCGCAATGAAATATCCTTGGATGCTCGCGCGCTTTTCAAACCCGTTCCGGACAACGGAAACAAGCATTTTTGTGACTGCGTGGGCGGTATCCGGTGATATGACCTGCCTGCGGACTTCCGGATTATTTTTTTTAATAACAATCGGTCCC
>CAYHJX010000011.1:7242-20274 GCA_964357005.1 uncultured Candidatus Saccharibacteria bacterium
CCGGCCGGCGGGAGCTGCGCCGGCACGATCGCGTCCCTCACGGATCTCGTCAACAACATACGGCCGCATAAGCTTCCCGTCGTTTGCAATGGCGCCGATTGCCAGCGCCATCTGAAGCGGCGTTACCGCAATTCCCTGTCCGAACGACGCAGTCGCATACTCCACGTCGTGCCCCTTTTCAATGTTCGCAATGTCTCCGGCGCGCTCTCCGGGAAGCCCGATGCCTGTTTTTTCTCCGAATCCGAAATTTTTTATGTAGGCCTTCTGTGCCTCGCGGCCGAGACGCTGGGCAACAAACACCGCGCCGGTATTCAACGACTTTTCAAGCACTTGCGTCATGGTCATGACTCCGCGCGCTTTCCCGTCAAAATTCCTAATCTCGCGATCACGCACCTCTACAACTCCAGCATCAACATATGTCGTTTCGGGAGTCACCTTCTTTTCCTCAATCCCGGCAGACATGGTAACCGGTTTCATTACAGACCCGAGCTCAAACACGGATTCAACTGCGGGATTCAAAAATACCGAGAGATCCTTCTCCAGATTGAACTCATTTGGATTAAATGACGGGAGCGCATCCATGGCAAGAATCTTTCCGGTTTTTGGCTCAATCACCATGACGATGCCTGACGGCGCGCCCCACTTTTCTTTTGCTGCATCGAGAACTTCGCGCGCCTTTGACTGGATGTTGTAATCAATCGTAAGAACAACGTCCCGCCCGTTTTCGGACGGCTGAATGATTTTTCTTCCAAGCCGAAGAAGAAATCCGCTCGCATCACTGACCCCTCCGAATATTCCATTTTCTCCGGCCAGATCCTCGTTATATGCGCGCTCAAGTCCGTATTTCCCTTCCTCTTTTCCGTCACCGCTTCCCACGAATCCGATAAGATGCGCACCGAGCGACTCATGGGGATATACCCGCCGCAGGGTGTTTTCGAAAAAAAGACCGTCAGTTTCCAAAACAAGTTTTTCCTCCTCGTCTGTTGGAGAAAGTTTTTTTGCGACAATCTCATAAGGATCATCTGATTGAGCAAGATACCCATCGACATCCTCGATGGAAATATGAAATTCATTTGAAAGAACTGTCCGGACCCTATCCGGGTCTGACACCTGATTTGCTTCAAAAATTAAGTTTTTATACTTTCGATTCGATGCAAGCGGGACATATTCCCCGCGCGCATCAACGGCAAGGATTGAACCGCGAGGAATTGTTATCTCCGAAACAATCCCCTGCTGACGCTCTGCAAGCGCGGAATATTTGTCATGCGCCATGATCTGAATCGTAAAAAGCCGTCCGAGAAGAATTATCATAACGGAGAAAAAAAAGAAAAGAACCCATGTGATTCGCTTCTCAATAGAATCAGGATGTCCGCGCCGCTTCATAAAAGAAAATATATGCTCCGTACTGCCTTCGCAAGGCGGCAATACAGGAGTATACCGCCAGTTTCTTACGGCGTCGGGATATTCCGGGAAGCAACATATCCCCCATCGGCTCCAATATAGTCAATAGACGAAACGCGCTCCATTGAAGAGAGAAATTCCTTGTGTTCCTCGGGAATGAAAGAGATTTTTTCCTGAAGGGCATATTCCCGCTCGCGGATCTCATCAGACAGCATCTGAATCTTTTTCTCCTGCGCTCCGATTACCGTCCCCATACCGAACGAAACATACATCCCGCCAATGTAGCACGCAAGCGAAATCACGATTCCCGCGAGAAAGAGGAACGAGAGCATCCGATCATGCGCCATTACCCAACCGCCGATATCCGCATACGCGAACACAGGATCGGCCCGGCGGAGAAATATTTTTTTATATGCAAGCGTAATCGCAGTCATTTTTATATTTTTTGCGCTCCCCGCAGTTTTGCGGATCTGGCGCGCGGATTTCTCTTAATTTCCTCGATTGATGCCGTAATTGGCTTTCTCGTTATTATCGTAAGTATTTCCTCTTTCGCCCGTGACGCGAAAAAATGCTTTACAATCCTATCCTCGAGCGAATGGAACGAAATTACCGCAAGAGTTCCGCCCGGGCGGAGGATATGCAGTGCCGCCTCCAGTCCCTTTTCAAGATTTTCCAGTTCATTATTTACCGCAATCCGAAGAGCTTGAAACGTTCGCGTTGCCTCATGGATAGAATTACGGGACGGACGGCGGGGAAGCGCTCGGCGAATAATCTCGACTAATTCATGTGTTGTTTTAATTTTCTTTTCTTTTCGGCGGCGTGCGATCTCGCGCGCGATTCGCTTTGCGAATCGCTCTTCCCCATAGGTTCGAAGAATATCCGCAATTGAATCTTGCGGCCAGCGGTTGACGATAATTTCGGCAGTAAGAGGCGTGTCATGGCGGTTATACCTCATGTCGAGCGGCTCATCGCGCTGGAATGAAAATCCGCGCGCCGCTTGATCAATATGGTATGAACTAAATCCGAGATCGAATAATATTCCGCGCACCGTTCCTTGTATCTCTGCGGGAATAATGCGCTCGATATTTCTATAATTTCCTTGAATGACGTTAATATTTTTTATTTCTTCTTTTTTGAGTTCGGACGCAATGCGTTCTGCAATATCCGGGTCCCACTCAATTCCGACCACCATTCCATGTGTTCCGACTCTTTCGGCAATTCTTCGTGCGTGTCCTCCGCCGTTTATTGTCGCATCAATATATATTCCATTCGGTTTCGGCTGAAGTAGAGTGATGACCTCTTCTGCCAAGACAGGAATATGCATTTCATTATCTTTCGTCATTCAGCATCTATAATTCAGCATTTCTAATAAAGCCCCAATTCTCCCAATTTTTCCGCAATCATATCGGTATTCTTTTCCACTTCACCTTTATACTGATTCCATTTTTCTTCGTCCCATATTTCAAGCCGGTTATAGACGCCGGTAATAACAACTTTTTGTTTCAATGCGGCATATTCCTTCAGATAATCCGGAATAAGGATGCGGCCAAGCTGATCCATTTCTGCCTCAACCGCTCCGGCAAGCATGAGCCGCAAAAAACTTCGCGTATTCGCCTGCCCAACCGGCAATTGTCCTAATTTTTCAGTGAGCTTGTGCCATTCTCGTTCTGGATAAAGGAAGAGGCAGTTATCAAGCCCCCGCGTCAGAATTGTTCTCTCGCCAAGCTCTTTTCTCAAGCGCGAAGGAATCGCAAGGCGCTTTTTTGCATCGATCGTATGGCTGTATTCCCCGATGAGCATGATTGTATCAACGAATAACGAATTGATACGAATTTACGAATATAGAAATTTGGATTATTCGTTTATTCGCAATAAATTCGCTATTTGGTGATTATCCACAGAAGTGGATCAGTTATCCACAGTATTATCCACTTTTCACCACAATACTGCTATTTTAATCCACTGCTATACAATATGCAAATATAGCAACCCACTTTTACTGCTCTTTTCAAAAAAACAAAATATGGCATATATATGCCATATAGGAGACATGATACAAAACTATTTTCACAGTTTTTCCACTTGAGGGTTTTTTCTTATTACTGAAATACAGTTATCAAAACCCGCGAGTTAATCGCGGGTTTTGATAATAAAATGGGCAGGGTGAGAGTCGAACTCACTGGGCCACTTAGGACAACAGATTTACAGTCTGCCCCCGCACCCTACGGGACTACCTGCCCTTGAATTGTTAAAATCTCAATACTTGTTTATCCAATACTTTTGTCGAGAAATTATGGAGGGATTCAAACCAATGACTGTATTCCTCACCTATTGCCGAAGCCGGAGGCCGGATTCGAACCCCGCACTACAATTTGCACGGTGCTTCGCACATCCCGAATTGTGCAAATTGAGTGACGGGGCGGGCCTGCGACTTGCTGTTTATCCCGCCCTTTCATAGCCGGTGGGGTGATTCGAACACCCGGCCAATGCTTTACAAAAGCACTGCTCTACCACTGAGCTACACCGGCCCGGAAAGGGCGGGACCCCGCTTCGCTCTGCAAAACCGTTACTCCTTGCCCCGTACCAATTCTATTGCATCCTTATAATATGTCAGCGTAAACCGCAGGCGCTACCGCGAGAAATCGACTGTTCATAGCTGGTGCTCCAGACGGAATCGGTGCGGGGTACCACTGATCTACCTCGGCAAGGGTGCGGGACTGACACAAAACAATTGCCCTATTGCTGAGCCACATCGGCACTTTCATCCCTTTCTTCATCACCCTTTCTTAATCGATTATATTTTGCGAGAACCCGGTTATCCATCCGTAAAAGCGATATATGAATCCGATACCACCACCGCGCCCGATACCGCCGGAAAAAATCCTGATATTCGACATCGTCATAGAGAAGCTTCAATGGAAGAGTCCACAATGCATGCTTTTTCGCATCTTCCCGATAGCGTTCAAGAATAAACTCATCGGGAATCCGGCGGACGTCAGGTATTTTTTGGCGCACGACTTTCCATAAAAGAACTCCGCTCCCAACAAATAAGAGTCCACTCACGGCATCCGCAGCTATCAAAAGAATTTGACTCATATCTCAAATCGGCTCATTCGGCCGATTTTGATATTTTCACCGAACCGGCCAATTGCCTCATTCACAATATCACCGACTGTTTTTTCCTGATCCTTGATAAACGGCTGCGACATAAGAGAAAGCGACCCAAAATGCGCTTTAAGCTTCCCTTCGATAATTTCTTTTTTAATGTGCTCGGGCTTCTCCAGCGATCGAATTTCCTCCTCGAATCGCGCTCGTTCCGCATCCCATATTTCTTTCGGGACGGAATCGAATGATGCATACAAAGGATTCATGGCCGCAATATGCATTGCGATATCGTGCGCGAGCGCCTTGAATTCCGGATTTCGCGCGACAAAGTCCGTCTCGCAAAAAATCTCCACCATCGATCCGATTTTTCCGTTCGAATGAAGATACGTCTCAATACGCCCAGCACGTGTTTCCCGCGCCGCTTTCTTTCCAGCAGCACTGCCGAGCTTTCGCAAAAGCCGCTCGGTCGCCTGCGTCATATCGCCTCTTGACTCTTCAAGGGCTTTCTTGACATCAGCAATTCCCGCGCCGGTTTTTTCGCGAAGCTTTTTTATATCACTCGCCTTAATCACAATCTCGAGATGAGCCCGAGTGCCGGCTATGCCGGCGCAGATGTGCCGGACTCGTTTAATTCCTTCGTCATCTTCGACTCTTGCACGCCCTCCTCAAGAGCCGCGCTTATCTTCCCGCAGAGATATCGAATCGAAGGAAGCGCATCGTCGTTTGCGGGTATCGGCCAGTCAACGGACTCTGCGTTCGAGTTCGTATCAACAAACGCGACAACTGGAATCTTCATCTTTCGCGCTTCGCGCACTGCAATCGCGTCAGTCGTAATGTCAACGACAAAGACCGCATCGGGAAGGCGTTTCAAATTTCGGATACCGCCGAAAAATTTCAAAAGCCGGACAATTTCTTCTTCTTTCTTCATCCGCTCTTTTTTCGTATATTTCTCGAATTCCCCGGTCTTTTTTTCATGTTCAAGCCGATCAAGATATTCAATCCGCTTTGAAACAACCTTAAAATTCGTGAGCGTTCCGCCGATCCACCGTTCGGTAAAAAAAGGCATGCCGGTCCGCTCCCCCATCTCCCGGATAAGCTTCTTTGCCGCCGGCCGCGTGCCTACCAAAATGACAACTCCTTTTTTTGCGGCGATGCCTTTCAAAAACTCCCGCGTGCGCAGAAGATATTCCTTTGTTTTTGTGAGATCAATGATTGAAACCGAATTCCTGACGCCATAAAGATATGGCGCCATTGATGGATGGGATTTTGATTTTGAATGGCCGAGATGCACCCCTGCTTTGGACATTTCCTCGATCTCGGGATCAATCGGCTGGGGAATAAAATCCCGCTCTTGGTTTATTGCCGCTATATCCATACAGCCGATTCTACCAAAATATCCCCAATCTTGCAAGATAGCGGATATTCTGGTATGATGCGGGAGCTATGAAAACAAATATCCACCCACCCTACCAAAACGCCGAAGTACACTGCGCATGCGGACACGGCTTCACTGTTGGATCCACAAAAAAGCGGCTTGAGGTTGAAATTTGCTCAAAATGCCATCCCTTCTACACCGGCGGATCGAAAATGATTGATACCGCCGGGCGCGTTGAGAAATTCAGGGCACGCCTCGCAAAAAAGAAAAAACACTAAAGCCGCGACGAGCCAAAAAGGGATATTTCACTTTTCCCTGCGGTTTTTGCGTCTTTTGAACGAAAACCCTATGAGTCACAAAGAAAGCATAAAAAAATTGATTGAGGAAAAGCGGCTTTTGGAAAAGAAGCTTGCCCAGCCGGACGCGATGCGCGATCCGGAACAGAGAAAAACGCTTTCCATTGAATTCTCAAAAATCGAGAAAAAGCTTTTGCAGTACTCAACATACGACGATATTTCAAAAAAAATCAAGGATACAACGGCGCTTATCCAGGGAAGTGACAAAGAATTAGCCGCGCTTGCCGCGCGAGAACGCGCGCTCCTTGAAAAAGAAAAAGAATTGCTGGAGAAGAAAATCGCATTCGAAGAAAGCGACCTTCCCGACAACCTCATCATGGAAATCCGCGCCGGCGCAGGCGGAAACGAAGCGTCGCTTTTTGCGGCAGACCTTTTTGGCATGTATTCGCGATACGCCGAGAAACGCGGCTGGACAGTTACGATCATTGACGAATCAAAGAGCGAACTCGGGGGATTCAAGGAGGTTATTTTTGAGATATCAGGCGGAGGAGCGTACAATGCGCTCCGGTATGAATCCGGGGTGCATCGCGTCCAACGAATTCCGGATACGGAAAAATCAGGACGCATTCATACTTCGACTGCTTCTGTCGCGGTGCTTCCAAAGGCGCGCGATGTCGATATCGAAATCAGGCCGCAGGACATCACGCTTGAATTTTCGCGCTCCGGCGGCGCAGGAGGCCAGAATGTCAACAAAGTTGAAACCGCGGTCCGCATCACGCACCTGCCGACCGGCATTTCCGTGCGGTCGCAGGAATCCCGTTCCCAGCAAAAAAACCGCGAGCGCGCGATGGATATTTTGCGGGCAAAACTCCTTGATATAAAAATCCGGGAAGAAGAGAAAAAACTTGCCCGCGAACGCCGCTCACAAATAGGAACCGGAGACCGTTCAGAAAAAATCCGAACCTATAATTTCCCCCAGGACCGAGTGACGGATCATCGCATCAAGGAATCGTGGCATAACCTTCCCGGAATACTCAACGGAACCATTGAAGAAATTATCAAGGCATTGCATACAAAAACACGAAGCGAAGGAACCGGCACAGATGGATGACAAATCGCCGACCGCTCACCGTTCTTCGGAATCCCTTAGAGCGCCCTCTCAATGCTTCGCGCAAGCGAAATAATGGTATTTGCATACCACCGGCACACGCTTGTGGAACAGCTCGGTTTGCCGGAAATATAGGCCTTTGCAGCCCTGATTTCTGCGGCCTCGGATTGTGCCGTTGCTCCCCAATCGGCAAGGTAGAGCGCCGAAGCAGTGAACGCGTCTTCAACATTCCACGGATTCGGAGGAATGTGGCCGGTCAAATTCGCCACCCGCTCCTTGAATAAAAGCCATGTTGTCGGAATGAACTGCGCCGGACCCATCGCGCCGCCGCATCCGTATGACGGCCGCCGCGAGACGGGCATTTTATCCGGGTCAAGACCCAACTCTGCAGTTATCGCAAAAAATGCGTTTTTTTGGGCTTCTGCGGTTTTCGGCTGGCGCAAACTAATATAGCAATCATACATATCCGTTTTCCAATTTCCTGTCCCAATATTCGTGCCAACGGAAATGACGCCGTCCTCGAACTGGCGGCCGGTCTCAACTTCGAGAAGCGCCAACAAAAATGCAGTCCTGATGCCGGTTCGCTGTGCGGCAAGATCCGCGTACTTTATCGCGTCTTCCGCGGTAATACCGGTACGCTCAAGATAAAAAAGCTGCGTTCGCAGAGTCGCAATATCTCTTTTTTTTGTGGACAGAAGTTGTTGGAATGCCGCCTCTTTCCCCTGTGTTTGTTTCAAAAGATCATCCTTCTCCTTTTTTTTGCTTGAGAGAAACCGCCGTTCAATGTCTTGGAGCGATCGAAGGTCGCTTTGTTCCTTTCGAAACTCGCTCAACTCCTCCCGTTCATTCTCAAGGCGATCAACGGCAAAATGGTATGTATCGAGTCCATCCTTGATTTTTGCCTGGACTTGCTGTATGCCCGCAAGAGTCCCAAAAAACTCCGACAACGTCATCCGTTTGAAAAATACCGAAAGAATACTTTCATGGTCATACGTGTAGAGCGCAAATAAACTCGCCGAAAGTGACTTTCGCGATTTCTCTATCTTTTCTTCAAGAATCAAAACCTCCCCTTCTGCCTGCGCAATATCGAGCTTTGCTTTTTTGATCGCAAGGTCGAGCCGCCGAATCTCAAGCTCTCGTTTTTTCACCTCGTTCTTGAGTGATGTAACTTCATTTGAAAGCGTGCGCTTCTCTCCCTGAATTCCCTGAATGATACCGTCGATTTTTGCCGCTTCGTCTTCAAGTTCCTGAATTTGGCGCTCCAGTGCGGCTTTTCGTTCAGCGGCGCTCGCGTCCTCGCCATGCGCCATAACAGGGAAAAAAGCGAGTGCCATAAACATAAGCAAAATGGCCCATCTATATGCGGGCTCCAAGGAACGTTGCAATATCGAACATTCCATATATTCGTAGTATATCAAATGCTGGGAGGACAAGCGAACGGGAAATTATTCTTCCGTCTTCTCTACCTCTTTCTTTGCTTTTTCCTCTACTTTTATTTCGCGCTCGGTTTTCACTTCGAGAACCTGTTCTGCTGGGGTGGCTGCTTCCTCTATTTCTTCGACTCGTGGTGTCTCTACAATAATAACCGTGTCATCTCGATTGCCGTGGATCTTTACGCCATTAGGAAGCAAAAGGTCTTTCACATGAAGCTTCGCCTCAAGCACTTCAAGGAGAGACACATCAACCGTGAGCGCATGAGGAAGGTCCTTCGGGAGCGCTTCGACTTCAATCTCCTGCATAACCTTAACAAGAACCCCGCCGAGATTTTTTACGGCCGGCGCCTCGCCAACAAATTCAAGGGGAACTTTATGGCGGATAGTCCGATCCTGCGATACCACATAAAAATCAACATGCTGGGGCGTATCTTTTAACGGATCAAACGTCACGTTATATATCAAGACATCGTGCTCTTTTCCGCCGTCAATCTTCAACTTGAAAATCGTTGACTCCCCTGCTTCCCGGAATACTTTTATGAAGTCGGCATACGGTACGCTTACTGCTTCAGACGGCACTTTTTCCCCATAGAGAACACCGGGCACAAAACCGGCCCTTCGCACGGATTTCACCTTTTTTCCCAATTCCATCCGTTTTTGAGCTGTTAATTCCATACCCGATAAGGGTAGCATGTGTGGACAAAAAAAGGAAGCGGATACCCTTATTTTTTATATTTGCGGAAAATGATAAAATATACATTATGAGAGTCATGTACGCAATAAGTCAGCGTATTGTATGGATTATCACTTTTATAGCCATGCACCTTTTTGCGCGCTTTCATATAGAAGGAAACGAGAATCTCTGCAAACTGCCGACTCCCCTCCTTGTGATCGCAAACCACAGAAGCTATTGGGACGCACTAATAATCGGTCTCCTTTTCCCATTCTTTTCTAATCGCTATTTGCCAATCGGATTTATGGCCGCGGACGAACTTTTTACAAATCCATTTTTTAAAGCATTTTTTTTGCTTACAGGGACATATCCTGCGTATAAAGGTGCCGGGTTGAATATATCATTAAAATACCCCCGCTCTGTGCTCCTCCGCGGCGGTGTTGTTCTTTTATTTCCATTTGGGAAACTAATCATTAATAACAACGAGACAAAAGAGAGCCCGCGCCACGGAGCAGGGGTATTGGTAAAAGAATTTCCCGATCTGAATATTCTCCCTATTTATGTAGATACCGCGCCGAGTGTCACTTTCTTGAATTTCATCTTTGGGCGAAAAAAAATGAATGTATTCGTAGGAAAGCCATTCAAAGTCGAACCGTCACTCAGAGAGTCGGATACAAAGAAAATAACCATTCAATTGGTTGGTAAGATTATGGCCCTTATCCCGCATGAGCGAACCTGAATATCTATAAAATCCTGTCCGTGCTATGAGAAATTTTCTTAAAGGATTACTGAATGATTTCCTCTATATTTATACTCCTTTTGCAAAAAAGACGGCGGATTATGCCTTTATCGTCCATCCGCGCGACTATCATGATATTACGAATAACTTACCATTCTTGAAAAAAGTCCCACAAAGGGCCGTCATAAAAATTCTTCGTTTTTTTTGGCCCTTTGTATTTTCGAAAATCAAAGGCCTCAAATCCATGAAAGACGGCCGCGAACTGACTGGTATCGTCATCGGCGTACCGATACTCGCTCACGAACTCATGGAGAGAAAAACCTTTGCGAAAAGAAAAATCGCACAAGCGGTAAAACTTGCTGAGAAAAGAGGAGCTCGTATCATAGGATTGGGCGCCCTCACAGGATCAATCACGGGTGGTGGTGATGACCTCCCATATAAACATAGAGCTCATGTAACAGCAGGACGGGCATATACAACACATACGGTCTATGAATATATACAAGACGCTATCCGCACATTTGGACTAATAAAAGAGGATACCGTTATAGCGATTGTGGGTGCCGCAGGGGGGGTCGGCTCGGCGGTCGCAAAAATGCTTGCCAAAGAACCTTTCGAAAAACTTATACTGATTGATCTTGAACGTAAGACGGACAAACTTAGAACATTGCTTAAGACCATCGCGAGCTCCCATATAGAGATAACAATATCCTCCCATATCCGAGAAGTAAAAGAAGCAGATATCATTGTTGCAGCGACAAACGCACCCGAAGCAGTCATTGAAGCAGAAGACCCGAAGCCGGGCGCAATTATCATCGATGATGCCCAGCCATCAGATATTTCTCCCGAAGTCACTTCAACGCGAGATGATATTATCATTATTGAAGCTGGAGTTATTTTTGCTAAGGGCATACACTTTGGCAAAGCAAATTTTCGGCTTTCAAACGAAATGGAGACATACTGCTGTCTTGGAGAAGTAATGGCACTTGCCGCAGCTCCGTCAGAACACCCTCGTTACCGCATCGGAGATATAACACCCGACGTTATCGAAACAATAGCAGCTCTCGGAAAACAATTAGGGTTTAGCTTGGCGCAGTACCAAAGTTTCGGAAGGATTGTCCCGCGGGAACGAATCAATAACATAAAAAATATTATTGCCTCCCGAAGCCGCATATTATGATATTTTTTGATATCAGAAATACCCTCATCGTTATCACCATATTTTTGGATGTACTCTTGGGTTTGATGATTTTCCTTGAGAACCGCCGTGATCCGGTGAATATCAGTTTTGGCGTCATGACCCTCCTAATAAGCCACTGGTCAATCTGGGCGCTCTTTTTCCGTATTCTTCCATTCGGGATATTTGCGGTCTTCTCCGGTTACTGGCTATATTATGCGGCATCTTTTCTTCCTCTCAGCTTCTTGGTAATGACAATGACGTTCCCGCCATATAATCTCTTTTCCAGGCGGTGGCTTTTCCTTTTCATAATCGAAGAAAGTGCAATCCTATGGCTGGTCGGAAGCCCGGGAGCGATGATAAAAGATTTCTTCTTGCTCAACGGAGAAAAAATTATCATTTGGGGGCCATACTATTATCTATACGCACTCCATTTCATGGTCGTTTTCTCAGCTGGCTACGCGATCCTCTTTAAAAAACTACTTTACGCAAAGGGTGTTACTAAAGTACAAATACTCTATGTCCTGCTTGGAACAATTATTCCGGCAATGGGAGCAATGACAACCAATCTAATATTGCCGTGGTTTGGATACTACAACGTATATACCTGGGGAGGACAAGTATTTATGATCATTCTCGTATTGTTCTCTGGCTATGCAATCATAAAGCACCATCTCTTCAATGTAAAAATTATTGCCACAGAGTTGCTCACATTTTCCATGTGGGGCTTTTTGCTCATTCGTGCGCTTTTATCCAAAACCGTGCAAGATCTAATCACTGACGGAGGCATTTTTAGTTTATCAATGTTTATAGGAATACTGCTTATCCGAAGCGTCATCAAAGAAGTTGAACAAAGGGAAAGACTGGAGATTTTGACAAAACAGTTGGGCGAAGCGAATGAAGAACTTAAGCGGCTCAATCAGGAAGAGGCAGATTTTATTACGATTGCGTCACACCAGCTGCGGACGCCCTTAACCATCATCAAAGGGTATGTATCCATGATCCGGGAAGGCACGTTCTCCAAAGTGCCGGAAAAATTGAAGCAACCGCTTGAGATCGTCCAATCAACCGCTCATCAGCTTATCGTTATTGTAAACGACCTCTTGAGCTTATCCCGCATTGAGGCGGGCAAGATGACGTATCAATTCGAGACGGGCCCGATCACGAATCTTGTGGAAACCGCAATCACCGCATTCCATGAGGTTGCGGAAACGAAAAAAATAACCATGCCGTTCGCAAATCGCCTGAAAGAAAATACCGTTATCCACGCGGACCGCGAGAAAATCGGAAGCACGATAATGAACTTTATCGACAATGCTCTCAAGTATTCGCCGCAAAACTCGACCGTCCATGTCGCACTTGATGAAACCGCGGATGCGGCGGGAAAACGATGGGTGCTTTTTTCGGTAAAAGACAGCGGCATTGGATTTGAAAAAAATGAGAGTCTTGGTTGAGGGTTTGAATTTATACAAAAAGAATATTCGCCCAAAAAAAGAGGGCGAAAAAGGTCAAGTTGTTGAACTTCCTAGATCGGTCAGCTATTCAAATGTATTGCTTTACTGCTCTCATTGTGAAAAAGGAGTTAGATTCGGAACCAAGATTGAAAAATCAGGGAAATCTAGATATTGCAAAAAATGCAAAATTTCTTTATAAATAAGAATCTTAAGAATTATATAAAAACATGGATAAAATAAGGTCGGAAATATTGAATAATTTGGAAAAAGT